>NZ_PKGG01000514.1:0-628 GCF_046480465.1 Arthrospira sp. PCC 8006 | reverse complement strand
TTCATGCCTGAACGTCTCGCACCAAATTATAGAATATAGCATTGAGTATCTCATGTTAGCCCAATTGCTCAAAATTGACACTCAGCTAACCAGTAGGCGCGATGGTTCCTGGTTGTGGGCTATTTCGGCGATCGCCAAAATTATAGACTGTTTCCAGTTTTTCTGATGAAACCGGAAACTTCTGGAGTTTTTGTTGAACTTTGGTTATCCTGGTGTGAGCGGCGCGATATTATGTTATGGGGTCAAAACGCAAAATTACTAATTGGTTAGAACGTAACTGGGTAACTCCGGCTTATCCTGGTTGGCTGTTAGGGTTTATGACGGTTTTTTTCTTTGGGGCTGCTACTAATACTATGGCAGGGTGGCTGTATGTGATTAGTGGTATGGGGTTGGCTTTGTTATTGGCGGCGGCAATTCTGCCAGGGCGGAGTCTTCGTCCCCTTCAGGTTCGCCGCTACCCTATTACTCCGGTCAGTGTGGGCTCGCGCCTCACTTTTGAACTGGAAATCGAAAACCAGTCGAAAAAATCTTGTCCCCTATTTCAAATTTACGATCGCCTCCCCACAGAGTTGGGAGATGCATCGGAGTCTATTGATGTTATTGGACCCGGACAAGTTTATCACTGGAA
>NZ_PKGG01000367.1:0-3082 GCF_046480465.1 Arthrospira sp. PCC 8006 | reverse complement strand
ACAATATTGATAAACCCGCCCTCTGGGAGAGGGGGGTAAGGATAAGGATAATCTTAGAAAATCAGAATTGAGGAATCATCTCTTACTGTATCTGAGATATTGGGGAAAGCACCAGATTCGTCGGGGGTAAACTGAGCAATAATAGATCCTCCCCCGAGTCCGTCAGCATTACTATCATAGATTAACTGTCCGGTTAGTCGTTCATAAATAATTACAGGTTGCGATATGGGTAGGGTATCGAGTAGGGTGTCAGCTTCGGTGAGTGTATCAGTGACCACAAATAAGGGGTCAGCCAAGATAAACTCATCGTTAAACTGTAAAGTATCGCGACCGGGGACAAAATCGGTAATCAAATCAGAGGCTGATAATAAGACATCATTAGTGGAGGAGTAGAGGAAAACATTATTTCCTCCCAAACCTGTGAGAGTATTACCACCAGACCCTCCGACTAGGGTATCATTACCAGGACCACCGATGAGAACATCATCGCCAAGACCACCTATAAGAGTATTATCACCAGGACCACCAACTAAAGAATCATTACCCTCATTACCCAATAGCAGGTCATTACCGAAGGCGCTACCTAGAAGAGTATCATTACCAGGACCGCCAATTAAAACAATAGGACCTAAGTGACCGGCGAGAAAATCATCACCTGCATTACCATCAATGGTGTCTACTGTTGCGATACTAACGCTAACCAAAGCGGAGGCGGTATTTCCTAGGGAGTCTTGTGCGGTATAGGTAAATTGACCACCAAATGGTCCTGGGAGAAGGGGGATAAACTCAACGGAGGTATTACCTGGGAGAATATTAACTTGTCCTGCGCTGACACCACTGATGCTATTAATGGTTAATCCACCGACGGGACTATCATTGTCTAGTACAGGAATTTCAATGCGGTTTAAGCTGGTGCCCTCTGCGAAAATAGTATCATTTCCGGGAGTACCTATTACGAGACTAGGGGTGGTAGCAAAGTTGGGGTTAGCGATTAAAGAGTCATCAACAGGAGTTTCGTCGTCGGGGGGTGTCAGTGTATCTGTGGTGGTTCCAATGAGCAATATATCATCAATAGATAATGGAGGATTACCGATAAGTGTAGCGACGGTTACGGGGGGTTGTACTCCTGAAGCGTCGGGGTCATATATGAGGGTTCCGGTTTCTAATTCATAGGCGAGAATGGGGCTGCTAATGGTGCCGAGATTATCGGGATTCAATTCTCCGGTTTCGAGGAAAATAAATTGTTCAGGACTGAGGCTATTTTGGGGGGTAGTACCTATTTGAGTGAAGCGGAATTGATCACGGTCAAATAAAAGGCGATCGCTTCCGGGGGTAAAATCAACAATTAGGTCAACTCCTAGACTAATTTGATTGGGAGATAGATAAGCAAAGGTATCGCTTCCTTCACCACCGACGAGGGTATCATCACCAGCACCACCAATTAAACAATCATTACCAAGATTACCAAATAGGGAGTCATTACCATCAGAACCAATGAGGGTATCATCTCCTAAATTACCATCTATGGCGGTGAGAATATTAACATTAACGGGAACTCTAATTAGATTTCCTTGGGAGTCGATCGCTTCATAACTAAAACTGCCAATATTTCCGCCGGGGAGGGTGGGAATAAACTCGGCGGCTGTACCGCCTTCTAGGATATTCACATTTCCGCCGATTAAATCGGTGATGGTATTAATAACGGCGATGCGTTCATTATCAGAAGCGGGAATGGTGACGGGAACCCCAACAAAGTCTACAGCATTGATGGTATCAGAAACGGCGATCGCATCATTTCCGGGAGTACCATTAATTAAGGCGAAGGCGGTGACATTTCTAGGGTCTTCATCTGTAGGATCATCATCATCTATGTCTGGTAGGGTATCATCTCCGGCTATACCAATCAAGATGATATCGTTAACAGATAGGGTAGGTGTTCCTTGTAAATTAGCAATAATTTCGGGGGGTTGTGTTCCTGAACCGTCGGGGTCATAGATGAGGTTTCCGGTCTGTAATTCATAGGCGAGAATGGGACTATTTATGAGGCTGAGATTATCTTGATAAGTTCCGGTTTCGACGAGAATAAATTGTTGAGGACTCAGGCTATTTTCGGGGGTAGTACCTATCTGAATAAAGCCGAATTGCTCCCGGTCAAATAAGATGCGATCGCTTCCGGCTTCAAAGTCCACAATTAAATCAGTTCCGGTAGTGATTTGACTGCGAGAAATATAGGCAAAAACATCATTTCCAGCACCTCCAAAGAGGGTATCATTTCCGGCACCTCCAAAGAGGGTATCATCTCCATCATCTCCTAATAGGAAATCATCACCCTGTCCGCCATAGATAATATCATTACCAGAACCTCCATATAGCAGGTCATTTCCCAGACCGCCATAGAGTACATCTTCACCACTACCACCTTTTAGGGTATCATTACCACTATCTCCGAAAAGGGTATCATCGCCGGCTTCTCCTAATAGGGAATCATCACCCTGTCCGCCATAAAGGAGATCGGGTCCTGAACCACCATAAAGGAGATCATTGCCGCCGCCACCTTTGAGGGTATCGGCACCACTACCACCGACTAGGGTATCATCGCCTGTTTCTCCGAACAAGCAATCATTACCCGCGCCGCCATAGAGGAGATCGGGTGCTGAACTTCCGACCAAAACATCATCGCCACCTAAGCCGTTAATACGGGTGACGGGAAGGATATCGATAAATACATTAGCACTATCTTGGGTGTTGCCATCACTGGCGGTATAGGTAAAGCTGGCTTGGGTTCCGCCTGGTAATGTGGGGGTAAATCTGACAATGGTGTTATCATTGAGTAGAACTACGTCGCCGCCGGTGATGTTGCTGACGCTGCTGATAAATAGACCTGTCTCAGGACTATCATTGGCTAAAACTGGAATTTCGACGGGATTAAAGGGTTCTGGTGCGATCGCAAAAATGGTATCATCAGAGTCGCTGCCGTTTATTTCCTGGGGAGTGGCGGCGCGAACTTCTCTGGCGATGATGTTGACGGTTTCGGGGCGAGCCAATGAAACGGGATCAACTAGGATAATATCATTGGGGGATA
>NZ_PKGG01000041.1:0-31834 GCF_046480465.1 Arthrospira sp. PCC 8006 | reverse complement strand
CAATATCTCCCGGTCAACCACGCAGAACTTGACCCGCTTTTAGCACACATAAAAACTCAACTCCACGACCTCGATCGCCAATTAACTACTCTCCAAAAACACCACGCCGAAGAACACCAAAAACTCACCCTTAACTTTTCCTCATGACTCTCTTAAACATTGCTGAAATTTGCCCCCACACCCGCACCCTCGGCCCCGGAAACCGCTTTGTCATATGGGTACAAGGTTGCAGCTTTAACTGTCCTGGCTGCATTTCCCCGGAGTGGATACCCCAAACTCAAGCTACATTAATTGACCACGAACAACTGGGAAATCTGATTTTATCCCAACCCAATTTAGACGGTATAACTGTTTCTGGCGGCGAACCTATGCTACAGGCGATCGCCTTAACTAAACTGTTTCAGCACCTGCGAAACCATCGCGATATTTCGATTATATGTTATACTGGATTTACCCTCAACGAAATTCGCACAAAAGCTGATATCATCCCCCTACTAGAATTGATTGATGTTATCATTGACGGACAATATATCGCCGACCTCAATGATAACCAAGGCTGGCGAGGTTCATCTAACCAAAATATTCACTTCCTCACCCCCCGCCACCTCCCAGAATCGGCATTATTTACCACTAGAAAACGGGATGTTGAGGTTCATATTCGCAATGATTCGGCTTTAATGGTTGGGGTTCCACCACACCGCTTTAGACAGGATTTTAAACAGGCTTTAAAACTATAGTATTTCATTAAAAAAAAATTTTTTCGGCTCGCCCTGGGGCTGAGGCTTGACAAGCACCGGGAGTTAATGCTAAGGTATTAATGTATAGCCTCATAATGGGAATTTTTGTTAAATTAAAAAAATTGCACATATTTCCATTATTTAAAATTGTAACCGAAGTCAATCGAAAAAGCAACCCCTCCCCCCCAAAAAAAATTTTTCGCAACATTTCTTAATTTTTTGTTACAAAAGTTAACAAACAGCTTGGGGGAGTTTAGTAGCGGGTAATGGTGGGGTAAGTTAAGTTACAGAGTTTTTGATCTGAAGGAAGCACATTTTGATTAGTTTGTAGATAATTATGTAACCAGGTACAACTACGACTAATCAAACTATCAAGATTGAGGTTATCCATACTCCATAATATTAATGTACCATCGTCTTTAGCGATCGCTAAAGTTTGACCATCAGGACTAAAAGCAATGCGGTTAACAAAGACATTATGATTAATGGTAGTAATGGGTTCAATGGCGCTTTCAGTGCCATGACAACCATCAGCAGGCCAGAGTTTATCGCGATCGCGTTTAACAGCCCATAATCGGACTTTTTTATCATCACTGGCGGTAGCTAAAATTTGACCATCAGGACTAAAGCTGAGACTGCGAACCGTAGCCAAAGCAGTCATGGGACAAGAATCAGGTCTAGGAGTACCATTACGAGACCATAGTTTAACATTTTTACCAGATGCGATCGCCAGTTTTCCCAATTCAGGAGAAAAAGCGATACTATTAACACTTTCATTTTCTGGAATACTGGGATAGGAAATCCAACTATCTCCTTGTTTACGCCATAAAACCACGCCATAGAGTTCATCGGTTGCCCTGATAGCCATTTCATTACCGATAGCTACCGCCAAGATAGTACCATCACCGTTAAACTTGATGTCGCTGACAATACCATCATTAGGGAAAGCGGGAATTCTGAGAGTTTCAATTAATTGACCATCGTAATCCCAAATGATGACGTTTTTATCAGAACTAGCGGAAGCCAAGATATTTTTACTAGGATTAAATGCAATGGCGTTAACGGGTTCAGTGTGACCAGTGAGGGTGGCGATCGCTTCACCATCGGTAGTCCATAATTTGATAGTATTATCTGCGCCTCCGGTGGCGACCAGAGGCTGATCTGTTTGAGAATTGACACTAACCCAATTGAGATCCCTAGGCTGTCCTAAACCTTCGAGTTGCCACGATAAAGCGCTCTGATCATCTTGGTTAAGATCCCACATTTTGACTAAGCTATCATTACCTGCTGTAGCTATTCCCTGGCTGTCGGGAGTAAAGCTGAGACTCCAAATAGCTGCATCACTGGCTTCAATTACCCTTTTCGCTTCTGGTGTATAGCTGCGACTCCAGAGTTTGACAGTAGTATCTGCACTAGCGGAAACAATCGTCTTACTATCAGGAGTAAATGCCACAGACCAGACATCATTTTGATGACCTACTAAGGTATTTAATAAACTCCCATCTGGGAACCCCCAAATTTTCACCGTATCATCACGACTTCCACTAGCAATTACTTCACCGTCTGGACTAAATAAGACTGTCAAAACTTCCTCATTATGTCCTTTGAGGGTGCGGATTTCCCGTTGTTGTTCTAAGTCCCAAATTTTGAGAGTGCGATCGCTACTACCGGAAACCAAAATGTTATCATTTTTGGGGTTAAAACTGACATCATGAATATTACAGTAATCAAAAGAGTCCGAAGAAACACCTTCACAGTGTCCGCTCAAAGTGGCTAATAGGTCTCCTTGGCGGTTCCAGAGTCGGACAGTTTTATCTTTACCCGCGCTGGCTAGTTTTTGTCCATCGGAATTAAACTCTACATCTAACACTCTATCTGTGTGACCTTCCAAGACACGAATTATAGTGCCATCAGGTCGCCACAGGCGAATAGTATTATCATTACTAGAGGTAGCGATTAAATCTCCTTGGGGACTAAATTTAACACGGGTAACTAACGCTTCATGACCTACTAAGTTGTGCAGATATTGGAATTGTTGTTGTTGTTCATCCCAGACCCAAATTGTGACTTGATTATCGGCGGTAGTAGTCCCCAGAAATTGACTATCTTCACTAAAGCTAATACTGGTCACACTATTTTGATGGGGTAAGTTCTGTAACCATAAGCCATCAATACCCCAGACCTTAGCCGTATGATCATTACTGGCTGTAGCAATGAAATTCCCATCAGGACTAACAGCCACCCCCAGAACACTGCTAGTGTGTCCCTGTAGGCGATTTTTTTCTTGAATATTAGATATAACTTCCCGTAAACCAGATGTTACCTCAAGTTTTTGTTGGTCGGTGGGGTTGGTTTCTTGAATGTCTTTACTGAGTCTTAAAGTTGTTAGTAAAATCTCGATTTGATTGTTTTGGTCAGATAGTCTCAAGGCGCGTTCTACGGATTTTAAGGCGGCGAGGCGATCGGCAGAATTGCGCTGCCATTTTTGCACTTCCCAAGCGCCAATAGCCAGAACTAAAAGACCGACACCAGCCGCAACCATCCGCCAGTTTCTGCGTTGTCGGCTTAATTTTTCCTCCGCTTCATGTTGTTTAGCTTGAGCTTCTTGTACTTGTTTATTCAACTCTCTTTCCCGTCGCATTTGCTCATTTTCTTCTTGGAGTTGTTCAAACTCTGCATCGCGATCTAAGCGATGTTGTTGACGAATAAAACCCGCGAGATAATCATGGACAAGTTGATAAAATTCGCTATCATATTCTACTACTCGKAACACTAATCCTGATTGTTCAAATATATCTAAAATTAAGTCTAATTCAACGGTAACTGATGGTAATTTAAGCCGTTCTTTTAATTCTTCGGAAAGTTCCGCACGGGTCCTTAGGGGTCGGGTGTCATTTTCATCGGTTAATAGGTATAGCATTAGTCTGGCGATCGTCTCATTTTCCGCCCCACAGTCTTTTATGGTCACTTCCAAAAAACGTTCAACCAGCTTTTGCATGGGTCCGCGTTTTTGGTATTCTGCTAATGTGGTGATATTTTCGGTTTGTAGTTGCGCTCCCACTACTTGCATTTCAATGGGTCGCACTTCTTCTAATTCGGTGGATAAATCATTGACTAATGCTTTAATTAGAGCATCTTCTAAATAAAACCGGGAACTATCGGTCAGACTCTTAATCACATTATATGCTTCTTCCCGGCTAAAGTTGCCCACATAAAATAGGATATCTTTACTTAAAATATCGTTGCCAATTTCCTCGAAGTTAGTCAGACGAGAAGCCTCTAATAAATGATGCAGATAATCTTCTCGCAGGGATAAGATAACCTTGACAAAGGGAATTTTTAAAACTTGCTGTAATAATTTAAAAAATATCTGGCGATCGCCTTTATTTAAGACAAAGAATAACTCCTCGAATTGGTCGAAAATTAGCACAGTTAACCGATGATTAACCGCATTATGTTTCAAGGTTTCTAAAATGTGGTTAATTAGATATTTTTGCTCCCCTTCATCAGCCTTAGTCAATTCAGGATAACCGCTATTAACAGCCTTTTCAGCCAGGTAGGTTGGGTGAAACCCAACAGCAGCCAGGTAGGTTGAGTGAAACCCAACATCGGTTTCTGGTTCTATTTCTGATTCTTGAAGACCAGATAGTTGCCGATCTAGTTCTCTGATATAAGCCCTATAGTTACGAATAACCACAGGTACTACTTGACGCGCTTCGATAGGCTTAACTTGGAGAGAAGGAACTAAACCTGCTCGTAATAATGAACTTTTACCAACTCCTGATTGACCATAAATAACCGTGAGTTTATGCTGAGGACTCGCCATGCGAGCTAGGAGATTTGCGATGTCTTTTTCCCGTCCAGAAGTCTGGATCTCATCAGCACAGGTATAGCCATAATCGGCATCTGTTAAACTAAGATTAATCGCTCGTTCGCGAATCTGCAACCGACCAGCGCCAATAAATGCCGTATAGCCAAAAGTGCTAGATTTGCGGCGATGTTCTCCCTTAATCTCAAAAGATTCTCGGTAATTTCCTAGGTCAAAATATAGACGTTGTAGAGATTCTAAGATTGACAAATATAGTGGTGGGTTGTATTGGGGAATAGTCGCTTTTTTCGCCCATTCTAATTTTTGAATTGCCGCTTTAGGTTGACTCAATTTTTCTAAAGATTCAGCTAATAGCCACAGAAAACGACCCTGCTGCTGATTACAAATTGAAGAATCGATCGCCTCCGAAACATTAGCCCGCATCAATATATCTAAAGCCACCTCAGCCAATTCTTTACTATGATTCCACTGAGAACGATGCAGACAAACTTCTGCTAAAAACCCATAATCCTGAGCCAATAAAATCTGATTTAATTCACCAGGAGATTCATGGAGTTTCCGGGAGGCGATCGCCAATTCCCATAACTCATCCCACCGTTCTAATTGACCGAGAACCTCCCCTAATTTATTAATAAACTTAGCTACCAAATCCTGGCGTTGAGCAATTTCAAACCTTTGAATAGATTGCTCTAGATGTTGTTGGGCTCGTTCCCATTCTTTTTTCCCCGTCCCATAACGATTTTGATCAGCTTGATAAATCTCGCATAATCCTATATGAAATAATATAACTCCTTGCCATTCTAAATGAGTCAAATTAGGCTGAAAATTAGGCAGATCATGGGAACTTTTGCGCCACAAAATCAGACTTTCCTGATACTGTTTTATCGCTAAATCTATTTCATATTTAGCATAAGAATAACGAGCAAATAAAAATTGTAAACTCCCTTCTAATTCTATAGGTAACTGAGTTAATCTTTGTTTTAAGTCTTGATAAGCCAACTCTATTTCTGACCGAGAACCCGTCCCCAAAATCTTGGTATTCGGGACAAATTGCAGCGATCCAAATTTCTGAACTTCCCCAAATACCCGCTGGGTTTTAGTCTCCAAAAATTCCAATAACTCTTGAGTTCCTAAGACCAATTCATAAGTAGTCGCCCAACTGGTAAAATCCTGGGCGCGGCGGTTCATTCTTTGCCAGGTTTTGTCATCAACCCATAAAACTAGGGGAAATTCCAAGTTCCGAAAAGACTCCCTCGCAAAATTGGTCGCGTCTAAGACTTCATCAAGACTGTTCACAGACTCCAAGCCGTAGACCATAAGCGCCGCTGGTTCGGACCCCTTAGCCAATTCCCCTTGAATAGCGCCATACAAGTTCTGTATTGATGGCTGAAGGTATAACTCGCGAATGGGTAAGGGAAATTTCTGCCGCAGTTGTTGTACCATTGACGATCGCAAATTGGTATAGTTACAACGCACCAGCAACAGAGTAAACTGTCCCTCAGATAATCTCAGGGTTCTGCTTAATGTATTAAGTTGGCTCTCATTCAGAGCGATCGTATCATTAATGGGATGCACACTCATTTGTCTGTTACCTGTAAACTTAGGGTGATTATCGACAATTTTTCAAATTCATTTACAATCTGCTTATGCACGCTTTATCAATTCCCACCTGGATAATTCATATCTCTAGCGTCATTGAATGGATAGTCGCCATAGGGCTAATCTGGAGTTACGGCGTAATTACCGAAAATCGAGCCTGGTGGGGTTTATCTTATGCTATGTTACCAGCCTTGATTAGTGCTATGTGTGCTTGTACCTGGCATTATTTTGATAACCCCCCCAACCTAGAATGGTTGGTCACCCTACAAGCTGCTATGACCGTTACTGGTAATTTTACCTTGTGTATTGCCGCCTGGTGGCTTTGGCGAACTTCCAAATCACTCGAAACTTAAAAACTACTAACCATGTTCTCTAAAGATACTCTATTTGTTCTGTCTTTGTTTCCTTATCTCGGTTTCCTCTGGTTCCTTACCCGTTCAGGAATAACCCCAATACTAGCCCTGATCGGATTTTACGGTACTTTAGTATTTGTGGCGGTTACCATTCCGGCGGCTATTTATGCTCAGGTCGCCTATAGTGAATCTTTAGCTAATATTGATTGGCTTCATGGGGGGGCTGAGTTGTTTTTGACTCTATCCAATATCCTGATTGTATTAGGATTTAGCCAGGCGATCGCTAACAAAATTTCAGATAAAGACTCCCAAGCTAGTTAAGAGTTCCCAGCCAGGAGTCCCCTCCGGTCTGTTCCCTCACTTCCCAAAACTCTCTAAGTATCCATCTTAGTCTTGTGAACCATTACCATTTATGAGGATAACTAAAAAACGGGTTTGGCTATATACCCTACTGTTTTTGTTGATTCCTACCATCGCTTGGGCTCAGGATGAAAGCCGCAGCCAAACAGTCTTTGAGGCTATTAATGATGGTTTCACCTGGTTTGTCAATAATGTGATATTTGGTGTCCTATTCTGGGATGCAGGGACCGGGTATCTATTTAAATCTCTGTTTGGGATTGACATGGGAATTCCCCTAATTGTTTTATGGCTAATTGTTGGGGGAATTTTCTTTACCTTCCGCATGGGATTTATCAATATCCGCGCCTTCCGACACGCTGTAGACGTGGTGCGGGGAAAATATGATGATCCTAACGATTCCGGGGAAGTCTCCCATTTTCAAGCCTTAGCAACCGCTCTGTCCGCCACTGTCGGCTTGGGAAATATTGCTGGGGTAGCTATTGCTGTTAGTGTCGGAGGACCCGGCGCGGTCTTCTGGATGACTGTGGGTGGCTTTTTTGGAATGAGTAGTAAGTTTGTTGAATGTACCCTCGGTCAAAAATATCGCGTGATTAACCCAGATGGCACTATTTCTGGGGGTCCGATGCGCTATTTATCGGAAGGTTTAAAAAGGATGAATTATCCGATTTTTGGACGGGTTTTGGCGATCGCTTTTTCCTTTTTCTGTATTTTCGCCGCCTTGGGTGGTGCAAATATGTTCCAAGCTAACCAGTCTTTTGGGGCGGTTTCCCGGGTGTTTCCCTTTCTACCTAATTGGTTATATGGAGCAGTTTTAGCAACATTAGTCGGCTTGGTAATTATTGGCGGAGTCCGCCGGATTGGTCAAGTCGCTGGTACAATAGTCCCTTTAATGTGTATTTTATATGTCGTCGCCTCTCTGTTTATTTTACTGACTAATTTTACCGCTATCCCTGGTGCTTTTGGGGTGATTATTTCCCAAGCATTTCAGCCAGAAGCTATTGAGGGCGGGATTTTGGGTGTAATTATTCAAGGGTTTAGACGGTCGGCTTTTTCTAATGAGGCGGGGTTGGGTTCGGCGGCGATCGCTCATTCAGCCGCTCGCACTGATGAACCGATCCGAGAAGGTATTGTCGCCCTTCTAGAGCCTTTTATTGATACTATTGTTGTTTGTAATATGACCGCTTTAGTAATTGTAATTACTGGGGCATATAATAATCCCGAATATGAGCAATTACGCGCTACCGGAGCCGGGGCAGAATTGACCGCCGCCGCTTTTGGCATTTCCATTAGTTGGTTCCCCATAATTTTGGCGATCGCTGTTTTTTTCTTTGCTTTTTCTACTATGATATCCTGGAGTTATTATGGTGAACGCTGCTGGGATTATCTCACCGGAGGGCAGGGTTTAATTATCTATAAAATCCTCTTCCTAATGGCTACTTTTATGGGAGCCATAGTCGCCCCTGGTCCCGTCATTGATTTTAGTGATGGAATGTTATTGGGAATGGCATTCCCTAACCTGTTGGGGGTTTATTTCCTCTGTCCCCAAGTCGCCAGAGACTTAAAAGATTATATGGCACGATATAATTATAATTAATAATTGTAGGGGCGGGTTCCGCCGTCAATTATCCATCCCCAGGACGATATTAATAAACCCGCCCCACCGCCGATAATTAATAATTGTAGGGGCGGGTTCCGCCGTCAATTATCCATCCCCAGGACGATATTAATAAACCCGCCCCACCGCCGATAATTAATAATTGTAGGTGCGAGACGTTCAGGCATGAAATAGGGTTGAGATACCCGAAATAACCGCCTGGTGGGGACTCCAACCCCTTGGTTGGATATAAGTGGTTAGGCACTGACCATCCCACAACTGTTTATATGTCCCGACGTTTGGATTCGACACCCAAACAAGGCAGGGAACTCCAGGTCACAAACGAACTGCTTGAATGGGAAGTTATGACCCCATGATAGCAGGGAGTAGAGAGTGCGAAATGTTGAGGAGACCAAATAAGGCTGTGATGCCTGAAATCACCTCCTAGTGGGGAAGCCAGCCCCGAGTCTGGATAAGAGGTCGGAGCCTCGAACCATTCCCCATAACTGTTTATACGTCCCAACGTTTGGATTGAACCCCCAAACAAGGCAGGGAACTCAAGGTCATCAAACAAACTGTTTTGAATGGGAAGTTATGACCCCATGATAACAATGAGTAGAGAGTGCGAAATGTTTAGGAGACCAAATAAGGCTGTGATGCCTGAAATCACCTCCTAGTGGGGAAGCCAGCCCCGAGTCTGGATCAGAGGTCGGAGCCTCGAACCATTCCCCATAACTGTTTATATAGCACAAGACAGAAAAGTTAGGACGTATAATGGCAAGGATATCTACAGAAGACCCAAAAGGCTAGCCCCCTACAGTTACGACCTTAGACAAAAAGTTATTAATGCAATTGAACTAGACGGTATACCCAAAACCGAAGCCAGTCAAGTTTTCCATGTCAGCAGGAACACTATCAATCTCTGGCTGCAAAGAAAAGCACAGACCGGAGACTTCCTCCCTAAACCTAATCACCGACCTGGCAATAACCACCAAATTACCGACTGGCATAAATTCAAGGCTTTTGCCCAAGAGCATGGCGACAAAACCTCCGCTCAAATGGCTCAACTTTGGGATGACGACATCTCTCCTCGCACCATATCCAGAGCCTTGAAGAAAATTGGCTTCACCAGAAAAAAAAACTTACGGCTACCAAGAACGTGATCAGCAACAGCGAGAGGAGTTTATTGCTCAGATTGAACAGATGGAGCCGGAAGGGTTGGTTTACCTCGATGAAGCTGGCATGAATAGTCAAGACTCGGATTACCCTTATGGTTACTGCGAGGAAGGAAAACGCTTCGATGCCCTCAAATCAGGGAAGAGGCAGGGCAGGGTGAGCTATATGGCGGCATGGTGTTATCAACAACTCTTAGCCCCCGATCGCTTTGAGGGTTGTTGTAATCGGACAGTGTTTGAGTTGTGGTTGGAGTTCATCTTAATTCCAACACTGAAGCCAGGTCAGACTCTAGTGCTAGACAATGCAACGTTTCATAAAGGGGGACGGATTCCTGAGCTAGTGGAGGCGGCTCAATGCCGTTTGCTCTATCTACCACCTTATTCGCCAGACCTCAACAAGATAGAGAAATGTTGGTCGTGGTTGAAAGCCCGCATTCGCCATTGCACGTGAGCAGTTTGATTCTCTCGATGATGCCATGGATTCCGTTCTCCCAGCTATGTCCTAACCACCCTGACTAATGCTATAATTGTAAATGGATAAGTCCTAAAGACTGCGGCCACACCCTGCTTCAAAAGCTTTCTGGCTCTGGCCGGATGAGTGGGACTTAACGGTTGCCCCARTGTGTCAACCACAAAAACGTAATTTTGGTAATTTGGCATTTAAGCTATCTCCCAGATGGGGTAATGTTGGCCTCGGTCATGTTAAAGGGGCTTTTTACGTCTAGCTCACTCGATATTGCCAATCCACTCATCTCGTTCCTTAAAGATAGACGACAGAGCCACAGGCTGGCGTTCACCTGTGGGTGTCATCACCCCCTTAACGTAGGTCTAATCCTGGACCTGCATCGATCATCTCCTTTGAGGAGTAATTTCCGGCAGGAGCCGGAAATTACCGGATTTTATACAAGAGACACTTCTACACCACCAGCAATTCTCATTATGGAAATTTTGCCCCAGCTTATTGAGAATCATCTCAAGAGCGATCCTTGAAAGCCCCATTCTTTCGTTCAAGATTGGGCATCATCGGGCATTTTGGACAGGATGCGGGTCAAAATGAGAATTGCTGTCTACACCACCCCAGACATTGATTTTCCGTCAAATATGCTGTAAAATCTAGCAGGCTATGTGTTGAGCTTCTGCCTCTAACAAACTCAACAATCTTTGGTCGCCTCGTTCCCGGGCTGCTTTCTGTCTCCGTTCCAGAAGACGGCACAAATTAGCCGAATGTACTTTAGCTAATTCTTCAGGAGCGATCGCACAGGTATCCCCACTCGTCGCCGGGGGTGGCTCAGGTTTAGCATCACTTGTCGCTACAGCCACCATCATAGTGTTTTGGTCTCTAGGTTCACCCACAGAGTAGGAAACAGCCCTATATTTCAGGTTTCCGTGGGGTTGGGGGACAGGAATATGGCGAGGGTAATGGAAATGGCAATCTTGGCCCCTATATTTTCCACAAACCTCTGATTCTACCACATCCATTGGTTGAAATTCATGGTTATAGTTAACGCCGCGATAGGCTAGTTTCATATCTGTTTCTCCGAAAGGGTAATTTTTAAAGTCTACTTGGTTATTCTGTATTCATTGTTACATTTTTTCCGGGTGATCCCCAATATTTTACAAAACTTTACATCTTTCCCATAACAGTCCCAGCAACCATTCTACCTAGGCCACTCACTGAACCTTCCCCCCGGCTACCCCACACAACCTGATTCCGCCCCGATTATGTAAATTTTTGTTACAAAAGTTAAGAAATATTACAAAAAATTTTTTGAGGGGGTGGGTTGCATTAGGGGTTCACCCGTGCTATTCTTTCATATAATTGAAATATTTGCGGTTATTTGAAAATTAAATTTTATTTAATTATGAAATTTTTAAATTAAACGATACCATTAGTTCTTGGCAGTTGTCAACCACCGGCGGCAATTTGGCTGAACATTTTTGTAAAATTGAAGAAAACATCAACTTTGTCCCCAAACATAAAGCTATAATGGTGGTAGACGGGTCAAAATGGGTCTGGGAATGTCAAAGTACCATCGAGATTAATCTTAGACCCCCATAAAAGGCGACAATCAAACCCTATAGAAACGAGATATAACTAAAGCTCATTTCCAAGGAAAGTCGAATTATGAATAACCACAGTATCAATGGTAAATCCCATTTTCCTAGTTTAGTGCCGACTATACCTATTACAGTAGGTTTACTGGTGGTAAGTGCCGCATTCTATCCCCAAGGGTTGGCTACAGCACAAGAACAACCAGGCTGTTTTGCTCGGACAAGATCAGGTCGGTTGATTAATCTGAATCAAATTTGTAATTTTCCCGAAGTTGTGACCCCCCCCGGTGGTACTGCTGTCCTTCCCAGTGCAGCCGCCGGAGTTTACCAAGCACCCATTATTCGGCGACACCAAGGCATCCCAGTCGTATTGGCTACTTTTAATGATAGCCAACCGTTTCCAATGATGATTGATACGGGGGCTAGTGGAACTGTGATCACGCCGCTGATGGCGGAGGTATTGGGTGTGGTTCGGACGGGGCGAGGTTTGGCGAATACCCCCAGCGAGCAAAATGTTGAATTTGACCTGGGTGAAATTATCTCTATTGAAGTTGGCGGCGCAATGGCTAGTAATTTGACAGTGGCGATCGCACCTGCTTTAGAAGTAGGATTGTTAGGGCAGGACTTTTTTGGTCAGTATGATGTGACTATTAGAGAAGATGTGATCGAGTTTCGGACGAGGGGATAATCCCTAAGCTGCCATTCCCACCCCCCCACCTACACCTACAGATTTTTGAGTGGGTAATAAAGAGCGATCGCACCATTTAAACCTAGTTGAACACATCGACTATCTTTAGATGCGGTTCAGGTCCTGGCTGTTACATCCGGGAAATCTCGCTAAACATTACCCTCACCCTAAATCAGAATCCCTGGGGGGGAGAGACCAGCGACAGGTAAGCCATGATTACTGCAAGGACGGCTATACCGAAATGACTCAAAAAATCCCTGAGCAAGTCGGCGATAAAATGACCGCAGAAATTCCTTTCCGGCGTTTTGGTGAACCATTAGATATCGCCGGGACTGTGGCTTTTTGAATGTCTCCTTTTCCTAGTAGTTATGTCAACACAGAGGTATTGCGCCGTCGTGGGATTTAATGGTTATTTCATTCCTTACCTACTGCTAAATTAGGGCGTTTTTATTAGTAAGATTTCCGTTTTTAAAAACCTCCACTATCACCCCCCTTACATTACGGAAAATAGTTAAGTTTTACTAATCATTCCGTGGAAATGGTTTTAATTTTCCCAAGTATGTTAAGAATTAATACATTTTTATTGATAATTTCTCGTAAACACTTGACGAGATTATAGGGGTTCTGCTATCATCATCTAAATCGCACCCAAGGCTTTACTATGTCTACACGCAAAAAAGTTGGCTGTAACCCCTATTTTATGGCAGTTAAAAATATTCTCTGGTCAAGTTTTTAATCTCACGAATCACGAGTTTTTCGCCTTTGTCCACTGCTCGAACTTGCCACCCCTTGACAAAATAACTTTTTTATGCTGATGGAGTTTTAAGTCTTTCCACCCCTCAGAGGAGTTAAAAGAGTTGTGGGGGGAGTCCGGGGAGGGTCAAGAAAAATGGGGTTATTGACCGCGACGTTCCTTTTCTCGGCGGCGGCGATCGCGCCAATCAGCAAAAGTCAAATAGGCGACACCACTCGTTACCAGAAGCAACAGAGCGATCGCCATGAGAAACAGAATATTAACCGTAGTAAACTCCATGAGTGCTGTATCTTCCCCTAAATGGCTGGCAGTTCATCCAAAATCGTAAACCGAACATGGTTAATCGCCAAATTCCCCAGAGAGACTTTTTCCTTATCGACAGGAAGCCCCTGGTTAGTCAGGCGTTGAAACTTCAGCCCCTTACCTATTTCTATATGATACCAAGCCAAGCCCATAAAAAACCGTAAAGGATAAGGTCCACTACCACCAGTATCATCAGGGTTAGACTCCATAGGAACCCAGCCAAAGCCAGGAATATAGAACTCCAGCCAAACATGATTATACTCTGGTTCTAGGGGAAGGCCCCGGCGATCAGCAAAAGCCGGACATTTGTAGCGTCCCACCGTCCGACAGGGTATTTCATTTAGCCGTCCCAAAGCCAGCAATACCCCCACATACTCACCGCAGGACCCTATCCCCCGGTCTAGTACCACGTCTGGGGTTTCAATTTTAGCGGTAAGGCTGTAGTCAAGGCGATCGTAAACATAATTCCGAACATTTAATAATTTACGCAGAATATTAGTTTCTGTCCCCACGGCTTCCTCAGCCGCTTGTCGGACTACGGATGATTCCATGGCGAGGTTATCATTATCTACTAGATATTTATCCTTAAATTCCTGAGTTAATGGCGGGATTTTTTCCACGTCTAAGGGATGAATTTGATATTTAATTCCTCGAACTTCTAATAATGCTTTCCAGCCAAAAATTTGTCTTTCTGTGGAGTTGAGGGGTTTAAACTTAAAAACTGCCACCCTTTCTCCGGCTTCAATTTCCTCCGTAAAGGGTATACCAATATAGGAAATTTCCCGGACTTTTTGGCGGTCAGTTTCCGAGGGGAGGGCGATACGCCATTCTACATCTTCTAAGTAAATCTCTTCTAAAGGTTCGATTTCCTCTACATAAGACATCTCAATCAGATATCCGTTAGATGTGGCATATCTTTGGGACTCATTGTAGTGAAAATAGAGGGGATGAAGAAAAGTGCGATCGCGTTTAGCTAGTTGATATTGTTCATAGGAGTTCGGGTCATCTCGGATAAATAATTCATCTCCCGCATAGGCGACATATAGCACTTTTTCCCCGGTTTCTGGGTGAGTATAGAACCCTAATCCGGTGGGATTTTCAAAGGGAGTTAAGACATTAAACTTAGTTTCTCCGGTACCACGTTCGAGACAATAAACGGTTTGTTCAAGGCGATCACATACCCACAATTCCTCATCTCGCACCGTCAAATTTTCGACCCCAATTCCGGGAGAATAAAACCGGGTAATTTCCCGACCGCTAGTGAGACTATAAACAAAGATGCATCCCCCCTGTTTAGAACTAATATAAAGGGTAGAGTTCCAGACCGCAATCCCATCAAGATTATAGGGGAGAGTTACCAAAGGTTCTGGGTTAATATGAGAGATACTATCACCGACAAAAGCCCCTCGACAAACATAAACCGTATCATAGCGAGTGAACCATAAATCCTCGGACCAAACCGCCAAACCCGTCACATCAGCAAACTCAGAAGTCTGATCAGGATTCACCACCGTAGCATTATCAGTTTCCGGGTCTATCCTCAGCAAAAACCCCCTCAAAGAATCGATCGCAAAACAACTTTTACCCACAAAAGTGATACCATAGAGTGAGGAAACCCCCATGGGTCTGATAGTTCTGTGCCGATAATTGCTAGTTGTTCCAACATTCGTTAAATTGATATTCATGCTAACTTTGACACTCCCACTTTCCAAATACAACAATTTTTCACAGTCAATTACGGAAACATTGGATACAATTTAGCTATCTTGATAACCTGTATGTTAACGAGTTTTTGAGTTGAATCCTATGGTTAAGACAACCCCTGTGATTTTATGGACAACTGTGTTGGGTGCGCTGTGTACCCAAACCATTGTCTGGGGTAGCCTAGTCCGACCCGCTATAGCCTACCCATCAAACAGAGATGTGATCATTCAAAATCAACCATCTCCATGGTTAATAGCCTTCGACCCACCCCAGCGGGGGGTTCCCGGAAGACGGGAAGGAGGAGGAACCAGAGGGACACAATGTGCTGACTATGCAAGCCTCATCAGTCTAATTCCCGTTTCCACCATGGGTTTAACCGCCCATGAGAAACCCCAATTGTTTTTTTATCTCCCGGTAGTTAGTGGGGATACCCCCATTGAGTTACTTGTGACTAAGTTACCAGATTCAGAGTCTCCCGAAACAGAAGAAATAGTGATTTATAGCACCCAATTTCAACTGGATATGGAAAATCCTGGCATTGTGGGCATAGATTTGGGGGCTCTCGACGGCTTTCCGGGTTTGGAAGTGAATCAATATTATCACTGGTACCTGACAATTTTATGTGATCCGGTTAATCAATCGGTGAACCAAATCGTGGATGGTTGGATCAAAAGGATCGACTTAGACTCAGATCAGATTCAGAAATTGGAAGGACTCAATGGAAGCGATCGCCTAGAATTCTACAAAGAAAAGACCCTGTGGTACGATATGGTCGCAGCCTTTTCCGAATTACTTTCAGATCATCAAAGGGATATTCAAATCCAGCASGCTTGGCTAGAATTATTGAGATCGGAAAATCTCGAGCAAGTAGGTAGTAATCGGGTGCGCTTGTATGAACAACCCTTTGTTCCGGGTAGGGAGGAGTTCCGCAATTAACTTCGTTATTACTTAAAGTATCCCCATAAACCCGCCTGTAAATCAAGTCAGCGAGAAATTAACCTGCTGGTAGTGCCACTAGCTGGGGCTAAACTTGAAGCCCTCCATAATCCCTATGAGTTTACATATTTCATTGATAGGTTGTCAAATGACTACCCTGTGGTTGATTCTATTTTACCCCCTTGTTCCAGCCCAGGCTTTATTTTCCCCTAATTGTGATTCCGCAGACTGTTTAGGACTTTCCCAAAGTTTCCCCCTACCCCCCCAAAGTGACCCTAACCGCGATCGCTTTTTGCAACCTCTCCCCCGACCTCCCCAAAGACCACCCAACGGCGAACCAGAAATAGAAACACCACCCCCACCTTCCCCGTCAATTCCCGGTGATGATACTCCCGTAGCGATTAGTCAAATTCAAATAATTGGCAGTAGTATTCTATCAACTGAGGAAATTAATGCGATCGCCTCTACCGTATCAAACCAGACCATCACCCTCAACCAACTGCAAAATATAGCCGATCAGATTACAGAAATCTATCTCAGACGGGGTTATATGACTTCCCGGGCTGTAGTTCCCCAACAGACTATCACAGATGGTGTCGTGCAAATTCTCGTGATAGAGGGAAGTTTAGAAAAAATCGAGGTCGAAGGAACCCGCCGCCTTAATCCCAACTACATTATCAGTCGGGTGAATTTGGGCGCGCAAACTCCCCTAAATACCCTACAACTCGAAAATCAACTGCGACTATTGCGGGTTAATCCCCTCTTTGAGTCTGTAGAAGCTAGTCTGCGTCCAGGAGGCGAGGAAGGACAGAGTATTTTAGTAGTCCGAGTCACAGAAGCTAATCCCATACAGCTTAGTTTTAGCTTAGATAACTATTCCCCCCCCAGTATTGGTAGTCAACGTTTGGGGGTTAATTTTAGTCATATGAACCTCACGGGAAGGGGTGATTTCCTCTTGGTTTCCTATAAAACTACTCGCCTAATTACTGAGGGGGAGTCGGATATCTTCGATTTTCTCTACTCTATCCCCATCAATGCCATGAATGGTACGATTCAACTGCGGATTCCTCCTTATCGCAATCGGGTGATTACCGAAGAGTTTGCAGACCTGAATATTCAGGGAAACTCTCAGCTTTACGAAATTAGCTATCGTCAGCCTTTGCGGAGGACTCCCTCGGAAGAGTTTGCTTTATCTGCGGGGTTGAGTTATCAGGAAAGTCAAACTTTGGTGGATAATCAGGGGTTGCGCTTTGGCTTTGGTCCAGATGATGATGGTAAGACCCGTCTGGTGGTTCTCAAGTTGGGACAAGACTATATAAGACGCGATCACCTGGGAGTTTGGGCTTTGCGATCGCAGTTTAGTTTGGGCTTGGGGATATTAAATGCTACCAATACCGAATTTTTGCCCAATAGCGATTTTGTCAGTTGGCTAGGACAGATACAACGGCTACAGCTATGGCGTGACAATCACCTTTTGATTATCCAGGGAGATATACAGTTAGCTGCTGACCCCCTATTTCCTTCTCAACAGTTTGTTATCGGTGGGGCTCAGTCTTTGCGTGGCTACCGTCAGAATGTCCGCGCCGGGGATAATGGCTTTCGATTCTCTATTGAGGACAGAATTACCCTTAAACGCGATCGCTTGAATTTACCTACTTTACAGTTAGCACCTTTTCTCGATATGGGCAAGGTCTGGAATCATCCCAACAACCCTAATCGTTTACCCACTCAGACATTTTTGGTGGGAGGTGGTCTGGGGTTACTATGGGAACCTATCCCTAATCTGAATATCCGTTTAGATTATGGTTTACCACTGATACAACTTCGCGATCGTGACAACAATCTTCAGGATCATGGCATCTACTTCAATGTGCTTTATACCCTTAACTAGGTGCAGGTTATTCTGCCGTCTCACGCAAACGCCAAAAATTAATAACTTTTTACAAAATGGTGCGTCAGCTTATTTATCCGTTTCCCCTCCCAGATAGATGATTTAGGGGTCTGACGCACCCTACAACGGGTCTATTCGGTGCGTCAGCTTATTTATCCGTGTCCCCTCCCAGATAGATGATTCAGGGGTCTGACGCACCCTACAACGGGTCTATTCGGTGCGTCAGCTTATTTATCCGTGTCCCCTCCCAGATAGATGATTTAGGGGTCTGACGCACCCTACAACGGGTCTATTCGGTGCGTCAGCTTATTTATCCGTNGTCCCCTCCCAGATAGATGATTCAGGGGTCTGACGCACCCTACAACGGGTCTATTCGGTGCGTCAGCTTATTTATCCGTTTCCCCTCCCAGATAGATGATTTAGGGGTCTACGCACCCTACTAATTTGTGTATTGTAACTCTTTTACTCTAAAAAAGGCACAAATTATCATAAAACTTGATAAATTTACTTGAGCTGTTATGAGAGACCATGAGATATTTATATATCCTTGATAAACTAAAATGCTTTATTTTCCGACTAAATATAAATTTATAGCCCCTTTCCATTTGCGGAAAATTCATCAATAATGGCAATCAAGAGGGACAGCGATGTTATGGGGTAAGACAAAAACCGTACTACCTGAAATAGCGATCGCCACCCCAACAAAAGCAAAGATAAAAAACTTGGGATGCTGAGTTAGTCCTAACTACTCAGCCCCCCCATGATTGAAAAAGTATGCCCCAGGAGAAAAAATCGTGAAACTCGCAGTATATGGAAAAGGTGGAATTGGCAAATCAACAACCAGTTGCAATATTTCCGTGGCCCTAGCCAAACGGGGTAAAAAAGTCCTGCAAATTGGCTGCGATCCCAAACACGACAGCACATTTACCCTCACAGGGTTCCTAATTCCTACTATTATTGATACCTTGCAGGAAAAAGACTATCACTATGAGGATATATGGCCCGAAGATGTCATCTATAAAGGCTATGGCGGCGTTGATTGCGTAGAAGCAGGCGGTCCCCCGGCTGGTGCTGGTTGTGGTGGCTATGTGGTCGGAGAAACCGTTAAACTTCTCAAAGAACTAAATGCCTTTGATGAATACGATGTCATCCTGTTTGATGTTCTTGGGGACGTGGTTTGTGGTGGTTTCGCCGCCCCCCTCAATTATGCTGACTATTGCATGATTGTCACCGATAATGGCTTTGATGCCTTATTTGCAGCTAATCGCATCTCCGCTTCTGTGCGGGAAAAATCTCGGACTCACCCCCTACGGTTAGCGGGTTTGATTGGGAACCGGACCTCTAAGCGCGATCTGATTGATAAATATGTCGAGTCGGTCCCTATGCCAGTTTTGGAAGTATTGCCGCTAATTGAAGATATCCGGGTATCTCGGGTTAAGGGGAAAACCCTGTTTGAGATGGCGGAAACTGACCCATCTCTAAGTTATGTCTGCGATTACTATCTTAATATTGCTGATCAAATCCTGTCTCAGCCGGAGKGTGTAGTTCGCAAAGATGCGCCAGATAGGGAATTGTTCTCTCTTCTGTCTGATTTTTACCTCAATCCAACCAAGCCTTCTGTTCAAACTCAGGAAGATGAGCTAGACCTGATGATGGTTTAATAAGTCTAGCTACTCAGGATAAGGAATAAGAGGTTATGGCTTTCTTCCAGGAGTTTACTACTACCCTGAAACAAAAGTGGTTAGACTACTATCAGGCTAATCGTGAATGGTTGGTTTTACAAATGGACATTAGTTCCATTGACACCCCGGATGGAGGTAGAAGGCCATCCTCAGCCATGATTTTGGGGACTATCAACGCCCTAGACCCAGAAGCGGCTCTGTTGATGTTCCCCTTTTCCAAACTTAATCCTGATCCAGAAAAGTTGATTGAGGTTCTGGGTTTACATTTTGACCCAGAGCATGAGCTGGCCAGGATTTCTGGTTCTTTACCTGATCAGCCTCCGGTTACTCAAGAACCTGTAAAGGCTGCGCCGGGATACCGTCCTCCCCGAGAGCTAATACTTGAACCAGAGCCAGAGGAAGATTTAGGTCTCGGTGATGCTGAGGAAGAATTAGCTACCGATGACATGGATTTAGGTCTCGGTGATGATGCTACCGATGACTTAGCTACCGATGACATGGATTTAGGTCTCGGTGATGATGCTACCGATGACTTAGCTACCGATGACATGGATTTAGGTCTCGGTGATGATGCTACCGATGACTTAGCTACCGATGACATGGATTTAGGTCTCGGTGATGATGCTACCGATGACTTAGCTACCGATGACATGGATTTAGGTYTMGGTGATGATGCTACCGATGACTTAGCCACCGACGACATGGATTTAGGTCTCGGTGATGATGCTACCGATGACTTAGCTACCGATGACATGGATTTAGGTTTAGACCTAGATGATGCTGGGGATGACTTAGCCACCGATGACATGGATTTAGGTTTAGACCTAGATGATGCTGGGGATGATCTAGCTACGGATGATTTAGATTTAGAGGAAAGTAATCCATTTAAAGATGATTCCTCAGATGATATCGGAGAGCTAGATCTTAGCCTAGATGGAGATGATGATTTAGGAGACTTTGGTAGTTCCTCTGATGATGATTTAGATATAGGAGACTTGAATGATGACGACAGCGATTTAGGCGATTTAGGAGACTTAGGAGACTTAGGAGATTTAGAGGAAATCAGTTTAGAAGAGCTAGGAGAGGTAACGACTGGAGATACAGATAAGTTTGATTTAGATCTGGACAGCCTGACCGAATCAAATGATGATGATATCTCAATATCAGACTTTAAATAAGTCAATCATTCCTTAACATCTAACAGGCTGGTGTACTCATTATGATTTTGGAAGTTAGTAGCCAAAGTCAACCGTTGATCATGTCTAAATTTCTGCCAGGTTGTCATCTCATAAATAGCTGGGTGTCAACAGCTTAAAAAGTGACACTAAAACTGGCTTAATTATAAGGAGAAATATATGACTGTTGCTCAACCTGAAGCACTTACCTTTGAATGTGAAACTGGTAATTATCACACTTTTTGTCCGATTAGTTGTGTGGCGTGGTTGTACCAGAAAATTGAAGATAGTTTCTTTTTAGTAATTGGTACAAAAACCTGCGGCTATTTCTTACAAAATGCGATGGGGGTGATGATTTTTGCAGAACCTCGTTATGCAATGGCTGAGTTAGAAGAGGGTGATATTTCGGCTCAACTTAATGATTATGATGAATTAAAACGACTGTGTTTGCAAATTAAACGCGATCGCAATCCTAGTGTAATTGTATGGATCGGAACCTGTACTACTGAAATCATTAAAATGGATTTGGAGGGGTTGGCTCCTAAATTAGAGGGTGAAATTGGAATTCCTATTGTGGTGGCGAGAGCAAATGGTTTAGATTATGCTTTTACCCAGGGAGAAGATACGGTTCTAGCGGCGATGGCTAATCGCTGTCCGAAAGAACCTGAAAAAGATGCGACTACGGCGACTTCAGGCGATCGCAATGCGATTCAGAAATTGCTGAGTTTTGGTAAAAAAAATGAGGATGTCACTAAGGAAGAGTCAGAATATGTAGACCATCCCCCGTTAGTGTTATTTGGTTCCCTCCCAGACCCGGTAGTAACTAATCTGAGTTTGGAGTTGAAAAAACAGGGGATTAAGGTATCTGGATGGCTTCCAGCGAAGCGTTATACGGAACTTCCGGTTTTAGAAGAGGGTTATTATGTATCGGGGGTAAATCCGTTTCTCTCGCGCACCGCAACTACTTTAATGCGTCGTCGTAAGTGTAAACTGATTGGCGCACCGTTCCCCATTGGACCTGATGGAACACGAGCTTGGATTGAAAAAATTTGCTCTGTATTCGGTATTGAACCCCAGGGATTAGATGAACGAGAAGCTCAAATTTGGGCGAATTTAGAGGATTATCTTGAGTTAATCCGGGGTAAGTCGGTGTTCTTTATGGGGGATAATTTGTTAGAAATTTCCCTAGCACGTTTCTTGATTCGCTGTGGGATGACTTGCGCGGAAATTGGCATTCCTTATATGGATAAGCGCTACCAAAAGGCGGAGTTAGACTTACTGGAAAAAACTTGTCATGAAATGGGGGTTCCGGCTCCGAAAATTATGGAAAAGCCGGATAATTATAATCAGATTCAACGGATTTATGAACTTCAGCCGGATCTGGTAATTACGGGTATGGCTCATGCGAATCCTTTGGAGGCGCGGGGTATTAATACTAAGTGGTCGGTTGAGTTTACTTTTGCTCAAATTCATGGGTTTACTAATGCTCGTGATATTCTGGAGTTGGTGACTCGTCCCCTCCGTCGTAACCATAACCTGAAAGATTTGGGTTGGAGTAATTTGGTGAAGGAGGCTAAGGTTTAATCAATTACTGTTGATGGAAAGGAGAGCGATCGCTTTAGGTCGCTCTTTTCGCGTTTGATTAGGATTTTCGATACATTGTCCAGCAGATATGACTATGAACACAATCGTTAATTATCATGTTATTGACCCTAAGAATATTGGGGATTTGTTCTCGTCCCCAGTCAATTATTTTCAGTTTCCGGGTTATGAAGTTATCAAGCGAGATATTCGGACTCTGGATAATTCCCCGCCACTAGAAGACGCGGAAACTCTATTGAATCATCATGCGATCGTTGGTGGTGGTGGGTTAATGTTTGACCGCTTTTTGCCGAATTTTCAACGTTTACAAGCTGGTACAAATGGCAATAGTTTGATTTTATGGGGAGCCGGACAGCAGGTTTATCAACTGAAAAATTCCGGTTTAACAGATGGTTCACACTCACCCTATAATAACAATATTTTTGACTATACCCCTTATTTAAAAGATTTTAATTGTATTGGAATTAGGGACTATAATCAAGGTTATGATTGGGTTCCCTGCGTGAGCTGCATGGATAAAGTTTTTGATAAGGAATACTCTATTCAGCAGGAATTTGTAGTATTTTCGCATAAAAAATTTCAACTTAAAATTGATTCATTTCCTCGGATGACTAATGAAGGTAACAACTTTGAGGAAATTATTAGTTTTTTGGCTTCAGGGGAAACTATTTTAACCAGTTCTTTCCACGGAGCCTATTGGGGAACACTGCTAGGACGTAAGGTTTTAGCTTTCCCATTTACCAGTAAATTTTTGACCCTAAAACATCCAGTTGCTATGTATCCAGGGATTCATTGGAAACAACCAAAACGGGAGATAAAAATATTGGGAAAAACTCTATATCAGCGATTTGATGAAAGTAAATTTTTGTGCAGTACGGATAATTGGCGATCGCATCTAAAACACTGCCAATCTTATCCGGAAAGTTTACAAGAATGTCGCGATCGCAATAATTGGTTTTATCAGCAAGTCATGAATCACCTAAGTACAGTATAATCTAAATTCATGCAATTTTGACCTTTGGCCCAAAGTTATGCACTCCGACTACCTAAAACGAATCCTCACCGCCCGGGTCTATGATGTCGCCCAGGAAACCCCCCTAGAATTAGCTCCTAGACTATCCGAAAGGTTAAATAATCAAGTCTTCCTCAAGCGAGAAGATATGCAGTCTGTGTTCTCATTTAAACTGCGGGGAGCCTATAATAAAATAGCCCAATTAACCCCGGAAAGCCTCGCCCAGGGAGTAATAGCCGCCTCAGCGGGAAATCACGCCCAGGGGGTAGCTTTGGGAGCCAGTCGCCTAGGAAGTAGGGCAATTATTGTTATGCCAACTACTACCCCAGATGTGAAAGTACAGGCGGTTAAAGCTAGAGGCGGGGAGGTGGTTTTATATGGAGAAACCTTTGATGATGCCTATACTTACGCCCGCCAATTAGAAGTAGAAAAAAATTTAACTTTTATTCATCCCTTTGATGACCCAGACGTGATTGCCGGACAGGGAACTATTGCCATGGAAATATTAAGGCAATATCAAAAGCCTATTGATGCTATTTTTGTGGCTATAGGAGGCGGCGGTTTGATTTCTGGTATTGCGGCTTATGTAAAACGACTGCGACCAGAAATTAAAATTATTGGGGTGGAACCTGTGGATGCTGATGCGATGTCTCAATCTTTGAAAGCTGGACATAGGGTAAAATTATCGGAGGTGGGATTATTTGCTGATGGGGTGGCGGTGCGACAGGTGGGAGAGGAGACTTTTCGCCTCTGTCAAACTTATGTAGATGATATTATTTTAGTGGGAACTGATGATATTTGTGCCGCAATTAAGGATGTGTTTGAGGATACTAGATCAATTTTAGAGCCCGCTGGTGCATTAGCGATCGCCGGAATGAAAGCCTATGTGGAAAGGGAGAAGCTCAATAATTGTACTTTAATTGCTGTAGCCTGTGGCGCAAATATGAACTTTGACCGTCTGCAATTTGTCGCAGAAAGAGCCGAATTTGGAGAACGACGCGAGGCGATTTTTGCCGTGACAATTCCTGAACAACCGGGAAGTTTACGCAAGTTTTGTAACTGCTTAGGAAAACGTAATCTCACCGAATTTAACTATCGCATTGCGGACGAAAAAGAAGCCCATATTTTTGTCGGTGTTCAAATTCAAGACCGGGAAGATGCCCAAAAGTTAACGGAAACCTTTGCCGAACATGATTTAATCGCCATCGATTTAACAGATGATGAATTAACTAAAATGCACTTGCGCCACATGGTAGGCGGTCGTTCTCCTCTGGCTCATGATGAGTTATTATATCGTTTCGAGTTTCCCGAACGTCCGGGTGCATTAATGAAGTTTGTCGAGTCTATGAGTCACACTTGGAATATTAGTTTATTTCACTATCGCAACAATGGCTCAGACTACGGCCGTATTGTGGTCGGAATGCAAGTTCCCCCCCAGGAAATGCAGAAATGGCAAGAGTTTTTAGACACCCTAGGATATCGCTATTGGGATGAAAATAAAAATCCTGCCTATAAATTGTTTTTAGGTTAATGATAATTTTCCATGATTAACTGTTCAGGAATTTCGGCAAATTTAGCGACAGTTTTGGGAATGTTATCCCAATCAAAATCCTGAAGTTGCTGTTTGAGGGTTGCCACATCATCGAGTAAAACTGTCGATTGATGTTCTTGTCCTAACATCTCTAAATTTTGAATAAACTGCTTAATTTCTCGGGAAACTAAAGTTTCTCGTAAATGAGGTAAAGTAACTTCTACTTCCTGACGCAATTTGGCGGCTAATTCTGGTAATCTCACAGGTTTTAATGAGACTTGATATGATGGCTGTTTATCTGTGGCTTCGGTGAATTGAGTAGAATTTAGGAACTTCTTGAGTTCAGCTACAATTTGTGCTTTAGTCACAGGTTTTGATAAAAAACCATCGCATAATTGCTGCAAATCTTGTTCATGGCGCTGTTGGGGAGATGCTGTTAATAGGACAATGGGAATATGGTTAGTTAGTTCGTTTTGTTTGAGAAACTGGGTGGCTTCTCGTCCATCCATACGAGGCATCCGTAAGTCCATAAAAATAATATCTGGCTGATAAATTTGGGCTAACCTAATGGCTTCTTCTCCATCTTTGGCGGTGATGATTGTATGATATGTATTGGCTAAATATTCGGCTAGTAAATCCAGATTAGAACGGACATCATCAGCCACTAAAATACTAGCAGGTTTAAACTGTCCTAAATTATCATCAAGGGCTATTAGAGGCGATAATATTGTGGTTTCTGTGGCTATTTTGACATCAGGGAAATCAAAGGTAAATGTGCTTCCTTGGTTGATTTGGCTTTCTAGATGAATTGAACCACCTAGGAGATGGACTAACCTTTTTGTAATAGTTAGACCTAAACCTGTACCTCCGTATTTGCGGTTACTTTGACCTTGACTTTGGGTAAATGAGTCAAAAATCTTCTGTTGGTCTTCGGGAGAAATACCAATACCTGTATCAGTAATGGCAATTTTGAGGTTAATAGAATTATAGGGATGATTGGGTTTGAGTTGTGAACAAGAAGCCATAATTTTAACTGACCCAAATTCCGTAAATTTGATGGAGTTTCCCACAATATTAAATAGAATTTGTCACAGCCGGACTTCATCCATGATAATACTGTAGGGTATTTTTGGGTCTACATCAACTTCTAGTTTCCGGTTATTTTCCCTGGCTTTTTGTTGAAAAATATGCTCAATTTCATTAATAATGGTGCGTATATTAACGGGTTCATAGTGTAATTGTAATTTTCCGGCTTCGATTTTCGATAGGTCTAAAATGTCATTGATTAATGCTAACAAAGTACGACCACTAGAGGCGATCGCCTTAATATAAGAAGTGGCTTTAGGGTCGGTAATTGTAGATTGTAATAAATCAGTAAAGCCTAAAACTGCATTCATGGGTGTCCGAATTTCATGGCTCATATTAGCTAAAAATTCGCTTTTAGCACGGTTGGCGGCTTTGGCTTCCTCCGTCATCTTTTTAAGTCTAATATTTTTATAGGTTAATTCTTGGCGTTGCTCTTTTTCTTGGGAGAGTAGTTGTGCGTGAGCGATCGCAATTCCTAATTGACGTGCTACCGCTTCTATAAGTTCCATTTCATCAATAGTCCAGACTCGCTTATGGTCGCATTGATGCAGGCTAATAATACCATTAGGTTGACCATGATAGAAAGTGGCGATCGCCAACATGGATTTCAGATGTTATGACTCTTCAAAATATTCATGGGTCTGCAAAAAAGGAGAAGCCATATTCAGTTCTAATAGCTTAATTAAGCAATCATTTTTATGGCATGAATCGCCCTATTTTGCTCCATTATGTACTCTATATAAGGGTCATTGTCAAAGGCTACCGCCTCCTTTAAATCCCCAAGTAAATGACATGGATGCTGAGAATATTTAGCTACTAAAGCCCCATGGGGCAAAGGATATTTTTGGTAAGTATGAATTAGACAGCAGTTGACTTTAAAGGCTTTACCAATTTGTTCCACTGCCGTTGTGAAAATTTCTTGAACATCTAAACTCTGACGAATTTTCTCGGTAATTCTCTGGATGATTAGGGTTTTTTGTAGTTGATTTTGTAGAGCATTTTCGAGGTTTTTACGATGAGTTATATCTTCAGCAATACCAGTATATCGATAAATGTTTCCCTGTTTATCTCGCACTGGAAAAGCACGAGACTCAATCCAACGAATTGAGCCATCTGGTCTAACAATTCGGTAAGTTTCATTAAAAGCAGCAATACCTTGACTAATTTGCTTATTTAAAGCCTCAGTCATAGCGTTACGGTCTTCTGGATGAACACACATTAACCATAAACTAGGATTTTTATATAAACTATCTCGACTTTGTTGCCAAATTTGCTCATAAGCGGGAGACACATAAAGCATTTCTCCAATAGCGCTATTAATAAAGAAAACTTGATGGATATTTTCGGCTAACTGACGAAACTTTTCTTCACTCTCTTTTAAAGCCAGTTCAGTTTTTTTGCGTTCACGCAGTGCAGCTTGCTGTTCGCTAATATCCGTGTGAGTTCCAATTACCCGCAGCGGTTTTCCGTCGGGACTGCGATACATCACCCGACCCCGATCAAGAATCCATTTATAACTACCATCTTTGCACTGAATACGATGTTCACTAATATATTGCTCTGTTTCATCATTTAGGTGTTTATTTAATGCCTCGAATACTTGCGGTTTATCATCGGGATGTATTCGTTTTTCCCACTCCTCAACATTATCGCTAATTTCCTCATCCCTAAAGCCGAGAAGTTGTTTCCAACGTCGAGAAAAATAAACCTGATTGGTTTGAGCATTCCAATCCCAAACTCCATCACCATTTCCTTCTAAAGCAAATTGCCAACGTTGTTCACTCTCTTGTAAAGCAATTTCCGCTTTTTTGCGGTCTGTAATATCCCTAGCTGCTGCATAAATGCGATCGCCTACGGGAGTAGAACGCCACTCTATCCAACGATAAGAACCATCCTTAGCTTGATAGCGATTGACAAAATTAAGCACCGAATTTTTTTGAGATAAATTTGATATTTGCTCAAGGGTAGGTTGCACATCATCGGGATGCAAAAATTCTATAAAAAACCGACCCTCTAACTCTTCTATGGTATATCCTAAGCTGATTTCCCACTGTTGATTTAATCGCAAAAATCTTCCTTCTAAGTCAGCAATACAAAGCAAATCCAGAGCCATGGAAAAAAAANTCATATAATTCTTGGGTTTTTTGCTGTAAAGCTAGTTCGGTATTCTGACGCTCAGTTATGTCAAAAATTGCACCATCGAGACCCAGCAAATTTCCCTGTTCATCAAACTTACCCCTACCCTTTTCATCAACCCAACGAATACCACCATCTCGATGAATAATCCGGTATTCTACAATAAATGATTCATGTACAGCTACAGCTTGTAAAATCTCGGTGGCGACAGCTTTTTTGTCATCAGGATGAATGATGTTATTATAGGAGATCACCCGATTGTTGATAACTTCATCCGCTCGATAACCGCAAATATCTTCAATGGCATGGCTGATAAATTTCATCGTCCAATCTTGGTCACAAGCACAGCGATAAATCGCACCAGGAAGATTAGCAAGTAAAGCCCGAAATGATACTTCTGAATATTGAGGATTGAGTACATGGGTGTTTAAATTTTGCAATTTTTCGAGCAAATTGGCTTGTTGAATAGCGATCGCCAAATGTACAGATATAATCTTCAGCAGATCTACTTCCTCTGGTAGCCATTTCCGGCTATCACTACACTGATGAACAATCAAATATCCCCAAATATCTCCACTCACCCAAATAGGAACTATCAAAATTGCCCGCACTTGCAGCCGAGCCAGAAATTCTATATAATCATCTCCTAGATGGGTCTGATAAATATCAGCGATCGCCATTACTTCGTCTATAAATGCCTGATACTTCCAGAATATTGGGGCGATGTTTTCCTCGCTGACAAACCAGCAAATATCCTGAAAAGAGGCAGCTCTGATCTGGAGACTACCATCAGATTCTAAGGGACAAATCAAAGCGCGATCGCTTTGCCACAACTCAGATAATTCCGTGACTACCGTATCAAAAATCGTGTTTAAATTAGCCAACTCAACCATCTGGTTAGCTATTTTGAAAAGCAAGTTTTCCCTAGGAGTCGCCGTAGTAAGTTGGTCTGATCGTGCTAAAATCTGTGGAATCATTGGATTTGTCCCCTGTCTGAATCATCTTAGGAAAAATTAACTCGGAAAATTCACAGTGTAGAGTTATATTCCCGCCCCCATATCAAATACTGTTGACTGAATCACTAAAAATTATCAATGCCTATGATTCCATTTTGCCAGATTTGCTAACCAAATATCTACCCCCTAAATAAACCATGGTAAAATTTGCCGTTAGTGGGTTGAACCTGGTCTATGGGGTCTATGGGGACAGGGCCCAAGTTCCGGTATAATTCCCAATTCAGTTCAAAACCCCGCTTTGTATTGTTTAAAATAGAGTTTTAAGTTAAGTTCACAGCAGCAATCATGGATAAGCAGCGAATTCTCTCAGGAGTACAACCAACGGGAAACCTACACCTAGGTAACTATCTGGGCGCGATCCGCAACTGGGTAGAAGGTCAGAAACAGTATGATAACTTTTTCTGTGTGGTAGACCTACACGCGATCACGGTTCCCCACAACCCCGCGACTCTGGCGGCGGATACCTACACGATCGCAGCCCTTTATTTAGCCTGTGGTATCGACCCAGAACATTCAACTATTTTTGTACAGTCCCATATTTCCGCCCACAGTGAGTTAACCTGGCTTCTCAACTGTCTGACCCCCATTAACTGGCTGCAAGATATGATCCAGTTTAAGGAAAAAGCCGTTAAGCAGGGGGAAAATGTCAGCACGGGTTTATTGGACTATCCTGTATTGATGGCCGCCGACATTTTGCTTTATGATGCCGATCGCGTTCCGGTTGGGGAAGACCAAAAACAACATTTGGAACTGACACGGGATATTGCTGGCAGATTTAACCATTTATTCGGTCAACCCGATCAGGAAATTCTCAAAATCCCTGAACCTCTCATTCGTACAGAAGGCGCGCGGGTCATGAGTTTAACTGATGGGACTAAGAAAATGTCTAAGTCTGACCCCTCCGAGTTAAGCCGGATTAACTTATTAGACCCCCCAGATGCGATCGTTAAGAAAATTAAACGCTGCAAAACTGACTCGGTGCGAGGGTTAGCTTTTGATGTTCCAGACCGCCCCGAATGTCATAATCTGCTGAGTCTATATGCTTTGCTCTCTAACCAAACTAAAGCACAAGTGGCGGCTGAATGTGCAGAGATGGGGTGGGGACAGTTTAAACCCCTGCTGACGGAAACGGCGATCGCCGCCCTCAAGCCTATTCAAGAACGCTACAAGGAAGTTATGAGCGATCGTGGTTATTTAGAGTCCATATTGCGTACAGGTCGCCAACAAGCCGAGGCTGTAGCCAATCAAACTTTAAGCCGCGTTAAAGATGCCCTAGGTTATTCCAAACCTTTGTAATCTCGCTGAATTTACCTTGAATTTTTACATCTAAAACCGCCATAATGAACCGATTTAGGACTGCTTGTTTGAACCCCAAAGAATTTGTGATCACCGCCGAAGTAGCACCCCCAAAAGGCGGCGATCCCACTCACATGATCGAGATGGCGCGGGGTCTAAAAAAACGCGTCCATGGGGTTAATATTACTGATGGCAGTCGGGCTGTTTTAGGGATGAGTTCCCTAGCTTCCTGCGTAATTCTGCAACATCATGGCATTGAACCGATTTTACAAGTGGCTTGTCGCGATCGCAACCGGATTGGTTTACAAGCCGACCTCCTGGGAGCGCACGCCCTAGGAATTAGGAATATTCTCGCCCTCACAGGTGATCCAGTCAAAGCGGGAGATCATGTTAATGCTAAACCAGTTTTTGATTTTGAATCCGTGCGCCTATTACAAGCTATTAATAAGCTAAATAATGGCATGGATTGGAATGACAAAAAGCTGCCCCATGGTCGGACAGACCTATTTCCGGGAGCCGCAGTAGACCCCCAATCTCCCAGTTTTTCCGGGTTACAAAGTCGTTTTTATCGCAAATTAAAAGCCGGGGCTTGTTTCTTTCAAAGTCAATTAATCACGGATTTTGAAAGGCTCTATAAATTCATGAATCAAGTGGCTTCTGATACGGATAAACCGATTTTGGCGGGAATTTTCCTCCTGAAATCCGCGAAAAATGCCATTTTTATTAACAAATATGTTCCCGGTGTTAACATCCCCGACCACATTATCCACCGTTTAGAAAAATCATCACATCCCCTGGAAGAAGGCATTAAAATTGCGGCGGAACAAGTACAAATTGCACGTCAAATTTGCCGAGGTGTTCACCTTATGGCGGTTAAACGAGAAGACCTCATCCCGAAAATATTAGATGCAGCCAATATCCCCCCATTACCATAATAGCGGAGGGTAGAACCATGGAGTTTTCGATATGATGGGATACAGCCAACTCCAGGAGAAGCCACCGCGCGTCTACACCCCTTTCCCCCTGGGGGAGGGGCTTCAGAATGTACTTGATGGCTAGAGAAGGCGAAGCTGTTACCAAAACTGGTGAAGGTGATTTGAATCAGGTCTGACTAACCGAGTAGATGAAGTTGGCATTTGGGCGCAATAATTCAATCAAATGGTAAAGCAACTCAAGGATTTATTCAATACATTATCATAGCCCTCAGAACTGAGAAATTATCCCAAGCCAATCAAGAGATTATTAGCTTCAATGTGACCAAAATCTAACTTTTGCCATAATTCCCCCCAAATTACCATGAGCGACAATATAACCGAGGTGCGA
>NZ_PKGG01000317.1:0-4461 GCF_046480465.1 Arthrospira sp. PCC 8006 | reverse complement strand
ATTGAAGTAGACCACATTGTACCTAGAAGCCAAGGCGGAAAGGATGAATACAAGAATCTTCAATTATTACATCGCCATTGTCACGATGATAAAACAGCTCTTGATGAAGAGATGATGCTGTACTCTTAACAAGGAGACGGTCAAACTAGGAGCCGTATGAGGTGAAAGTCTCATGTACGGTTCTGCTGCTGAATGGGAGGGGTAGACCGTGAGGTCTATCTCGACCCCTAATCAAGGCAGGGAACTCAAGGTCAAAACGCAAAATTGAGAATCTTAATGATTCCTTAACAATTGCGTTGAGAGTAACGGCGATAGCCACCCCCAGTTTTGGGAATCATAACCCCAGGATTGAAGCGGGGAACGGAAGGCGTGAAGTAGAACCAACTACCAGACGCGAGCACTGCCAACCATCCACGACTAAGGAAATCTGAATGTTCCGACTTGAACCATCGTAAATACAAAGTAGCGAAATAGGTTGAAACGCTGCGATCAAAAGAGTAAGGGGAAAAGTAGGGTTTTTTATTAGATACCTACACAGGCCTTTAAAAGTACCCCGGTGGAGAGGACAAGTCTAAAGATGGAATGCCCATATAAACGGAACGTTATAACCCCTCTCAGGCTCTAACAATCTGGTCGAGATAGTTAGTAGTGACAAATGTAAACGGATGCCTCTGAGGGGGTAAGATGTGACCAGAAGCCAATGCCCAACTGTAACGGTAGGGATATGCAGACAGGTCACGGTTTGATTGTAAAGAATAGAGTCTAGTAGGAGTTACTATGACGAAAGCGAGTTTAAAGAAAGGCTTTGAGAAATCAAGACCAATCAAGAGGTGCGTTTGGATGGAAACATATTCCATGGGCGAAAGTTCATAGAAAAGTTTTCAAGCTCCAAAAGAGGATATTTCAAGCAGCTAAATCGGGACAGGACGCGAAGGCAAGAAGGTTGCAACGTTTACTGGTGAAGTCATATTATGCCCGACTCTTAGCAGTGAGACTGTAGGGGCGGGTTCCACGGTCAGCCATGCTTCCCAACAGTCAGCTTAATAAACCCGCCCCCCAAGCGGGTCAAGGCAAGAAGACAGCTGGGGTTGATGGAGTAAGAGTAGTCTCTCCAAGACAAAGGTTTGAACTGGTCAAGAACATTAAGGGAAACCTCAAAGCAAAACCACTGCGACGGGTTTGGATTCCAAAACCTGGAAGGGATGAAAAAAGCTGGAATAGGAATACCCACAATCCAAGACAGAGCAAGGCAAGCCTTGGTTAAGTCGGCTCTCGAACCTGAATGGGAATCGAGATTTGAAGGCACAAGCTACGGGTTCCGTCCCGGACGGTCAGCCCAAGACGCAATTGGTAGAATCTATACTGCCATAAATCAAGGACAATACTATGTTCTCGACGCTGATATAGCGAAATGCTCTTACCGTGAACCATGATTACCTACTGTCCAAAATTCATTGTCCAAGCAGCCTAAAGAGAGACCTGAAACAGTGGCTCAAAGCTGGTGTGCTAGACAACGGTGTATTTGAGGATACCGAATCAGGGACACCCCAGGGAGGGGTAATAAGTCCAATACTCGCCAACATCGCACTGTTGGGAATGGTTAGGTTCATAGAAACAATGTATCCCAAGAAAGCAAACAGAGCGCAGGCTACTGTTATAAGATACGCCGATGATTTTGTAGTGATATCACCATCACTAGAAATTATTGAACAGTGCAAAACCGCTATCTCCGTATGGTTAAAACCTGTAGGACTAGAAATAAAACCTGAAAAGACTCGAATCTGCCATACGTTCAAACCTATTGAATATGATGGCAAAACAGAGGAGCCAGGGTTTAATTTTCTAGGATTCAATATCAGGCAATATCCAGCAGGAAAATATAAATCTGGGAAAACAGGGGGAATGGCAAGCCGATTAATCGGTCACAAGACCCACATCAAACCCAGCAAGAAAGCAGTTCAAGCCCACACGGAAGTGATTAAGGGTGTAATAAAACAACATAAAACAGCACCCCAGTCAGCCCTGATTAACAAACTAAACCCGATTATTAGAGGATGGTCAAATTACTATTCAGCGGTAGTCTCATCAGAGACCTTCGTTAAACTAGACCACATAGTTTGGCAAATGTTACGGGCATAGACAGGTTCAAGATGCGGAAAGGCAAGCCAYGAAAAGCTAGGAAACTATTTCCAACAAGGAACGGTTAAACTTAGCAATGGGAAAGAAAGACATGAATCTTGGTTATTCAAGACCAAAGATGGATTCCAACTATGGAAACATAATTGGACTCCGATTGTTAGACACACCCTAATACGCCCTGACGCAACACCATACGACGGAAATTGGACTTACTGGGCAACCAGAAAAGGTCAAGCAATTGAAACGCCAAATAGGGTAGCAAAACTACTCAAAAAGCAAAAAGGTAGGTGTACATGGTGTGGACAGTATTTCGCACCATCAGATATAATTGAAGTAGACCACATCGTACCTCGAAGCCTAGGCGGAAAGGATGAATACAAAAACCTTCAGCTATTACATCGCCACACCCGCGATGATAAAACGGCACTAGATAACGCCAACGCTGTATCCTTAACAATGGAGCAGTCAAACCAGGAGCCGTGTGAGGTGAAAGTCTCAAGCACGGTTTTGAATGGGAGGGGTAGACCGTGAGGTTTATCTCGACCCCTAATAGTTCGAGTGGATGGGGTCTTTTTAACCACTGCACCACAGTTAGAGCATTCGAGTGAGGTATAAGCCGGGTTAACGGCAACCGTCACCTTCCCAAACTTAACCCCAAAATACTCTAACCACTTCCTGAATTGATACCAAAGAGCATCATTAATCGACTTGGCGAGACAGTGGTTTCTAACCAGATTCTTAACCCTCAAGTTTTCATATGCGACCAAATCGTTAGATTGGATTACGCAACGCGCCAGTCTCTTGGCGTGTTCTATGCGCTTCGCGCAGGCTTCGCCAACACGTTGCCTACTTATCTTGAGGTGTACTCGCCCTAGTCGGTTAATTGCTTTCTTTTGGTTAGATGAGCCTTTCTTTTTACGAGAAACACGCTTTTGTCTAAATTTCAAGCGGCTCTCACCTTTCCGATAAAATCTGGGGTTAGGTTCGGTATGACCATTAGAATCGGTATAAAACTCCTTAAGTCCTACGTCCAAACCAATCGCTTTACCCGTGGGCTGACTGTCTACTTTAACGTCCGCTTTGAGGTAGGGGTCGAGAATGGAGTCGCCTCCATCCCCTCCCAGTCAAAACCGTGCTTGAGATTTTTACCTCACACGGCTCCTGGTGTGGATGCCCACATTGTCAGTGGCACAGCGATACCAACCACTGCTTTGTCCTTCTTTGTTCAGAGCTATATGCACCACGTAGTCTTTAAACTCGCTCTCGCCATTATACTCCTACCCATTGCAGAATTTATAGCACAAGACAGAAAAGTTAGGACGTATAATGGCAAGGATATCTACAGAAGACCGAAAAGGCCAGCTCCCTACAGTTACGACCTTAGACAAAAAGTTATTAATGCAATTGAACTAGACGGTATACCCAAAACCGAAGCCAGTCAAGTTTTCCATGTCAGCAGGAACACTATCAATCTCTGGCTGCAAAGAAAAGAACACACCGGCGACTTCCTCCCTAAACCTAATCGCCCACCTGGTCATAGCCACCAAATTACCGACTGGCACAAATTCMAGGCTTTTGCCCAAGAGCATGGCGACAAAACCTCCGCTCAAATGGCTGAACTTTGGGATGACGACATCTCTCCTCGCACCATATCCAGAGCCTTGAAGAAAATTGGCTTCACCAGAAAAAAAACTTACGGCTACCAAGAACGTGATCAGCAACAGCGAGAGGAGTTTATTGCTCAGATTTAACATACAGCCTTTATCTCAATCATTAAGCACAGTAACAACACTTGGTAAACCAGTTATTCAAACACTGTAAATCCACAAGGCTTACCGCCACTTCTACCAATCTCACTAATAATTCCATGGTCTCCGTCCTGAACTTGCACACTCAACTTTTGAGCTGTGACCACATCATCTCTATAGGGTTAAACTCAGGGGAATACACCGGCAGATATTCTACCCTGGCTCCTACTGACTATATCATTTCTTGGACTTCTTCTCGATGATGATAATTTAAGTTGTCCATTACCACTACATCTCCTTTTTTTAATTTTGGCAATAAATCTAACTTGATGAATTGGAGAAAATCCTCTTTTTTCATTGACCCTTCTAATGTTTGAGTCCCCACCAATCCGGAGAGCTTAATTGCACCAATTATTGTCATTTTTTTTCCTCGATAGGATTTCCGCAGTTCATAGACTTTTTTCCCTTTCGTAGCTCAGGCTAACGGTCTGCTCATCCCTACCCATAACCCACTTTCATCAATAAACACAAGCTTTTCAGGAGCCACATCTCTAATTCTTTCCCAATAATCTAC
>NZ_PKGG01000209.1:0-9399 GCF_046480465.1 Arthrospira sp. PCC 8006 | reverse complement strand
CCTGAACCGGAGCCGGAACCTGAACCGACTCCTGAACCGGAGCCGGAACCGGAACCTGAACTGAATCCTGAACCTGAACCCGAACCGGAGCCGGAACCCGAACCTGAACCCGAACCTGAACCTGAACCCGAACCGGAACCTGAACCGTAACCTGAACCGGAACCGGAAGAACCCGAATTACCATTAGACGTTGTTCTGGATGTTGAGCACATTCTGACCACCTATGAATCTCAGTTACAAATAGCTTTTGAGGTTCAAGATGTTACCACGATTTCGACTCGGGAACTCTTAGATTGGCTAGATGAGAATGCTTTAGAAGCTGGTATTAACCCGTCTCCTTTTGTCGATATCCAGTTTTATGTAAGGACTTTCGGTCAGCAATTAACCCAATTTTACAGCGTAACCTCTGTTGAAGAGTTAAGTTACCTGCAAATTGTCAACTTCATAGAAGGGGAAGGCTTAGAACGCGGATTTTCTCCCAGTCCTAATATCAACTTTACTCACTTTAAAGCCACCTACAGCAGCCAAATAGAAGCCTTCTTTAGGACTTCCATTGAGAATATTACTAATGCTCAACTGTTCAGCTATATTGTGGAAGTTGGTCTGGAACAAGGTCAGAGTCCGTCAGTTCTGATTGATTTGAATTTCGTACTGTCAAATCAGCAGTCGGTGACAGCTATTGAATCTCATTTTGGGACAGAAATTGCTAACCTGACTAATGCTCAGATTGTGCGGTTTATCAGTTCCGACGAAGGTTTACAACGAGTCACTCCTTCTACCTTAGTAAGTCTCAACTACTTCCGAGCAGTTCACAGAACCCGCTTAGAAGAGTTTTTTGGTACTGAGATTACCGAAATCTCCAACTCTCAAGTATTTACCTTTGTGAATACCATTGGTTTGCAAGAAGGGTTAAATACCTCGGCTAAATTAGGTTTTAGCTATCTGCAATCTGTCTATGGTGAACGCATCACTGCGGCTCTGGGAGAGGGTGCTAGTCAGCAGCAAGTCCTGGCATTTATTCAACGGGAAGGCTTACCAGAAAATGTTAATCCTTCTGTGTTTGTGCATCTGGATTTTGTGCAACAAAGCCAATCACAAGAAGTTCAGCAATTTTTCAATGTTGAGAGCGCTACGGAACTGTCTAATCAACAGGTAATCAACAGCATTCAAGCTAATGTTCTGGTTGATGTTCAATATGTGGTGACTCAATATGCTGAACAATTGGCTGAGTTCTACGAAATTGAGGTCGAAGAGGTTAACTCTTTAAGTTCGGAACAGGTGATTTCTTTCAGCTTGGGTGCGGGAGCTAATTTGGGTATTAATCCTGCTCCTATTAACTTTGCTGAAACTCGCGAATTATTTGAGACAGAACTGAGAGACTTTTTCCGGGTTTCGGATGTTACAGTTCTCAGCGATAGTCAAGTTAACTCGTTCGTAATCAATCAAAGCCGACTTTCGGGACGGGTTAATCAGCTAGTTGATGTGGTTAATGTTAACTACTACCAGAGTATTTTCTCGGAGGCTCTCACGGCTACTTTTGGCGAAGATTTGACCGAGGAAAATGTAGTTGAATTTGTGTTCGGGGATGCAGCGCCTGCTATTAACACCCGGTTTGCTAAAATCAAATATAAAGCTGCACTGGAACAATATGCACAGTCTTTGGGTCGCACTCTGGAAACTCTGACTGATGATGAAGTTCGCCTGTATCTATTTACGGAAGGGTTTGATGTTGAAAATACCCTAACTCCGTTTAATCTGGAGGTTGTCACGACTGAATATGAGATTCAACTGACAGCTTTTTATGGAGTGACAAATGTAGCGGTTCTCAGTGAACAGCAAATTTATCGTTTTGTGGTTAATCAGGCTTTAGAGCAGGGTCTGAGCCTGGCTGAGGTGGTGGATGAGGAAGCACTGGAAGTCCTGCGGGAAGAGTACAGCAGCTTGCTCATAGAATTCTACGGCGTGGAAAACGTAGAAACTCTCAGCACTAATGTGGTCCTCGATTTCATTTATGGTGGCTTGTCTCGGATAGTTGATTATGACTACTTCCGGTTTACTTTTACTGGAGATGTCGAGGCGACTTTTGGGGTGGAAAGCATCAGCGAAGTTACTAAACTCCAAATTGTAGAGTATCTCTATGAACAGGAGGTTAGTGTCAGTTCCCTACACTGGTTTAATGTTGAAGCGTACTTGGAAGAACATGGTTCGGCGGCGGAAACGGCGATCGCACAATTTTTCCGGGTAAGTTCCATCAATGAACTTTCGGTAACTCAGATTCGTGATTTTGCGCTGTATATCGGTGTTCAACAATTCAGCATTGAAGGTGCGCTTAATATTGAGTATATTCGGGAAACCTTCAACGCGGCTATTGTTTCCAGCGATCTGGCGGTTAACGCATGGTTGGAAAGTTTCTCTTTCCTGAATGTTGATACTGCTTATGTTCAGAGTCAATTGGAAGGGTTACTGCTAGATGAAACCTTGACTCTGGAACAGGTAAATGAGATTTTGGGGACGGAAATTGACAGTTTGGATGGGTTGACCGATCGCCATCTGATTACCTTGGTGTTTGATGCCGATTTCCAAGAAATTATCGGTGATGTGGAAATTCAACTTTTCCAAGAAACTCTCAATATTGACTATGTGCGGACTGTCTTTGCATCGGCGATCGCTCATACTTTGGAAGTTGATATCACCGCTGTTACTGGTGAGGAAGTCCTCACGGTTCCTAATGAACAGCTTGATGAGTTTCTACTGGCTCAGTCGGAAGAAATTGCCACAGAATTGGAAATTGATGCCGATAATGTGACTCTGGAAGTGGCTCAAGAGTGGTTTATCACTAACTCGGTGACTACTGTTGAGGGTTTATCTGTTGAGGTTGATATTGCTTACATTAAATATCAATTGCAACAGTCCCTCGATGATGAACAGATATCTCTTGAGGATATTAATTCCGTCCTTGATGAACCTGTGGAGGAATTTGATGAACTCACAGATCAACAAATTGTTACCCTCGGTCGCAATGCTGAGTTTCAATCTCAATTCTCCCTAGAGATTAGTCTGGTTCAAACAGAACTGAGTATCGGTTTTGTGGTTTCTCAATTCTCTGCTGAATTGGCTGACTTCTTCGGTTTGTCTGAGGCAGAATTCGCGGCGAAAGAATTTACTCAAGAAGAAATTATCGAATTCTTTAGCTCTACTCAAGCTCAGGCGATCGCTGAATTTCTTGGGGAAACTGTTGTCGGCGGCGAAGATGATGACGATCTCGGCGACGACCAGGATATCGTTGATGAGTCTAATGATGATTCCGACGACGACGACCAGGATATCGTTGATGAGTCTAATGATGATTCCGACGACGACGACCAGGATATCGTTGATGAGTCTAATGATGATTCCGACGACGACGACCAGGATGATGATTCCGACGACAGTCCAGAGTTTGCAGCCGAGGACGTTCTGGCTTACATCGAACAGGTCGATGTCGAGACCGTTATCCAAATCGAAGAAATCGATATCGATTTTGTCACCTATCAGGTTGGGGAACTGTTCCAGGCTTCTGTTTTCAGCCTAGAAGATGTCAATACCATCTTGGAGACTGAATATGAATCTGTGGATGAGTTAACCACTGAAGACATCACGACTTTGGCGTTTAGCGTTGAATTCCAAGAGGTTCTAGGTGAGGATTTCGAGATTGAACTGGTACAGTCTGAAGTTAACTACAGCTATCTGCGAGCCTCTCAAGCTGAAGCGATCGCTGCTTTATTCAGCACAGAAGAAAATCCGATTACCGTTGAGGATGTCCTACGCGGTGAAATTGAACCTTTGACAGATGCTGAGATTTTGGCAGCCTTTGAGGAGAATTTCTTAACTGCTGATGTCGGATTTATTCGCTATCAAGTTGAGCAACTTCTGGCGGAGACAACCATTACCATTGAACAGGTTAATGAGAGCCTCTCCCTTGAGGAGTCCGTAGAAGCCATTGTAGAGCTTAATGATGCTCAAATCATCAATTTGGTCTACAACCAAGAATTCCAGGCCTTGCTGATGGAAGCAGAGCAGGCTATAGAGCTATCTGCTATCAACTACGAGGCATTCATTGAGGCGAATGCAGAAACCTTAATCGCACAGTTTGAGGTGGATGATGTCACAGAGCTGACCTTAGAACAAGTTCATGGGTTCATGTTCAGTGGACAAGTCAGCATTGAGGGATTTGTCAACTTTGACTATCTCCGTGAGACTTTCATCAGTGCGATCGCATCCCAGGAACTGGCAGATAGCACAGTTCTTGACTGGTTTAACACTGATTTCTCATTCATTAACATCAACTTCCTGAATGCTCAATTCAACGGGTTTACAGCAGAAGTACAAACACAGTTGTTGGATTCTCTGGGTATTGAACTTAGCGAAGCCGAATCCCTCAGCCATCAGCAGCTCATCCAAATTTTCTACAGCAGTGAGTTCCAAGCCATTACGGGAATTGAAACCCTGCAAACACTAGCCTTTGATTGGCAAGGGTATGCACAAGCTAATGCCGAAGCCTTGGCTGATTTCTATCAAGCCTTCCTCGTGCCAGCTATCCCAGAAGGTCAGGCTCCTAATTCTGTAGTGGTTGAATTGTCTAATTTCACCGGAGAACAAGCACAGGTAACGGTGACATTAGAAGAAGTGGAAGGAGGCATTCAAGTCACAGTTGACAGTGTGGAACCCATCGCCGATATTAACGGTGTGTTCTTCAATATCGAAGATAGTAGCCTTCTCGATAGTCTGTCTGTAACTGGGGATGATGTCACCAATTCTAGCTTTAGTGGTGATGTCAAACGGGTAAGAAATACCTCTATTTCACCGCTGAAATTTGATGCGGGCGTGCAAATCGGCACTCCTGGTATTGGTCAGGATGATATTCAATCCACAGTGTTTGTGATTACTGCAGATGGCGAAGAATTGAGCCTAGATCAGTTTGTTGGTCAGGAATTTGGAGTTCGTCTAACCAGTGTACAGTCAGGGGGAAGTCGCAGTGCTAGCAGTAAGTTGCGCGGAACTGCAGAAGCTGTTTTTACCGCTGATGGTGATGATGTTGGTGTGATTGATGTTAGTTCCCTTTCTGCTGAACAGGTGTTAAACTTTGCCTTCGGGCAAGGATGGCAATCGGGAATTGACCCGACCGAGTTTGTGGAAGTTGATTTTCAACGACAACAGTTCGCCGTTGAAATCGCGCGAGCCTATAACATTGATGTTAGCGAAGTTGCCTCCCTGGAAAGCTCTTTGGTGCTGGATTATATCTATGGTGGTCTTTCGAGCCAAATTGACTTCGAGTTCTACCGCACTAAATATGCCGCTTCCTTGGAGTCTACCTTTGGAATGAGTGCTGAGAATCTGACCCGCGTACAAATTCTTGAACACGCCTATACGGTAGGTTTGGAACAAGGGTTTAATTTTGTCGCCATTGACTATAATGCGATCGCCGCTCAATATCCCCAAGTCTTTGCTGACTTCTTTGATATCCCGGTTGAGGAAATTTTCAACCTGGATCTGTCAATTATCCAAAGTTTTGACTTGGGAATTGCCTCGGAACTTGGCATCGATATCACCCAATTTGTTGATATTGAATTCTTCCGCCAACAAGCCAGCCAACAAATTCTTCAGAACTATCGCATTGAAAATGTCTTCCGCATTGATTCTCAACAACTGTTTGAGTTCAGTTTGCAAGGCGATTTCAGTACCGCACCGACCATCGATCTCAATTGGGCAATGACTCAGTATGCTGATATCTTGGCTGAAAATCTTGATGATTTTGATCAAGATGGCGATGGTAACATTGATAATTCCGAACTGTTCGATGCTTTGACCGGCCAACTGCTGGAAGCAGGTAACGAAACTTCCGATATCTACAGCTTTGAGCAATATTTCGAGTCGGAAGATGTGCAAGAACAGGTGGCTGAGTTCTTTGGTGTCGAATCCTTTGAGGATGTTACCTTTACTCAGCGCTTAGAGTATATGTTCGGCGCTGGTCTGCAAGCGGGAATTGACCCCTACAGTGAGGAGTTCCTAGAAGCTAATCCGCAAATGGCAATGGAGATTTACCTGGAAGAAAACTCTACGGCTTTGATTGAGTTTGCTGGAGTTGGGTCGATTAATCAGGTGACATTCTTGGATGTTTATAACTTCCAAGCCATCAATGAGATTAATGCTTTCTCTGGCATCAGTAGCATCGATGACATTGATGATATCGATGACATTGTCGATGACATTATCGATGATGGGGATGCCTTCTCTGTGTAAAATATCAGTTAAGTTTCCCTTGAGATATAGGGAAACTTACTCGGACAATTAACAGCTAAATTAGAGTGAGGTTGATGATTCAATCTCACTCTTTTTTTGAGGGTATATCAGCGGCAACTTAGAAAGTTGATTGTCTCCTAATTAGCAGGGGGTAACGGCCGTTTAACTGACGGGAGAGAGAAAGTAATCATGAATCACTATTCAAGGGGATTTGAGATGACCTCTAAGCATTCATTAAACCATGCTTGCACATTTTCATTGATTTCTGAGGAATTAAAGGAGTGGGAAAAGGTGCTTAAATTTAGGGCTTCATCCGATACATTAGTCTCCCAACCTTCATCATGGTTGTTGACAATGACCGGGTAAGTATAGGTGATTTGTTGGATTTGGGTTTGCTGGGAATTAAAAACTCCTTCAAAACATGAACCAATATCGGAGTTTTGAATATAAACTAAACCCCGGACATGATTATTTTGGTAAGTTTCAAAGACAATATATTCCGCCCCAACTTGTGTAGGGGATGAAACTGTCCCGCGAAACTGTATTTCTGAGACCATAGAAACGGTTGCCACCCCAAGGGCGATCGCCATTTTGGGGATGACGGTCCAGACTTCCATAATTTAGTCCTGGCTGACAACACCTGATGACTACAAGAGATAAACCGCCAATTCCCGAAATCTTTATCTGTTAATCTTGAATGACCACCAAACTCCCCGTATAGCAAGCTACCCACACCTGTCGAGTTTTGGGGTCGTAAGTAATTCCTATGGGGTTTAAGCCTACGGTGATGGTATCAATAATTTCCATATCCTCAGCTTGAACTTTACTGACAGTGTGGGAGTAATAGTTGACTACATACAGGAATTGATCATCATCTGATAAGACCATACTACGAGGGGCTGCACCTGTAAAAATTTTCCTGATAATTTCCCCGGTTTCTGTATCAATTTTGGCGACATGATCATCACCATTGAGGGTAACATATAAATATTTTCCGGTGGAATCTAAAACCAGGTGGCGAGGATATAAACCCACGTTATACATCCAATTTACTGAGTAGTCCTGTAGGTCGATTTTGGCGATATCGGAAGTTCCCATCACGGCTATATAAGCAGTTTGAGAATTAGGAGAGATGGCAATACCACGGGGGAATCTGCCTACAAATATCCTTTGTATTTCTTGATTAGTGTCGGTATCAATAACGCTAACATCTCCTGAACACCAGTTAGTTACTAACACATATTTACCATTAGGAGAAACCGCGATAAATTTGGGAACTGAACCTACTTTAATCGCTTTTTCAATGGTGAAATTATCGGTATTAATCCCATAGATAAAACTAGGGTCGAATTGTTCTGATGGTAAACAGGTATCATAACCGGGATTATTAAACTCAGGACCATACATCCGATAATTGGAGATATAAGCAAATTTTCCATCTTTAGAAACGGCGGCTTCTACCGGAGAACCTTTATATTTTTCGGCGGGAAAATCTCGATGACCAAACTTAGACAAATTTACCTGATCATCAATTTTTTTAACCTGTTGGAATTGACGATTATAAACAGCAATTGAATGTTCATACATCATATTTTGTACGAAAAACAGTCCGGGGTCGGCATAAACAACCGACTTGGGGGTTAAATTATCACTTTTGATAGTCTTAATGATTTCAAATTGACCGGGTTCTGGAGGTAAAAAAGCAATGGTTTCCTCATATTCAGAGTTATCTAATGAGTTATGATTGCTTAATTTATGCTGTAGAAAATCTATGCGATCGCCTAATTTGAAAATCTCAGAACCCGAGTCAGCGACCGCAAATCGAATCGCAGTTAAAGTCAAAACCACCATAGAAATCGATGCTATAATTAGGGTGCCAGATTTTTGCATCAACATCAAATGGAATTTATTAAATTTGTTCATAATCTCCTTACACCACAAAACGATTAATAAAAACTTACCCAGAAAAACTAGACAGCTAGGTTAATCATGGGTAAGTTAACTGAATCCGAATCTTATATTAATCTTGGAATACCATAACACTGCCAGAATAGCAAGCTACCCAAACCTGTCGCTTGTGGGGGTCGTAAGTCACACCAATGGGTCGATGGTTAGTGCGGACAGTATGAATGACTCTCATATCTTCTGTGCGGACTTTACTCATGCTATTAGAGTGATAATTAACCACATACAAAAATTGACCATCATCAGAAATTGCCATACTTCGGGGGGCGCTTCCTGTGCTAATTCGGCGGATGACTTTACCCGTTTCTAGGTTAATTTTTGCCACAGTCCCCTCACCATTAAGGGTAGTGTATAGGAATTTACCTTGAGGATCTATATTCAAATGTCGAGGGGAACGTCCTACATTATTAAGCCAGGTGAGGGAAAAATCATTCAGGTTAATTTGGGCGATTTGTGTGGAACCCATGACAGCTACATAAGCAAATTCTGAGTTAGAATCAACGGCAATTCCTCGCGGATAACGACCTATTTTGAGCCGTTTAATTTCCTGGTCGATTTGGGTATCAACAATACTTAAATCCCAACCACACCAATTGCTAACTAATACGAAACGACCATCAGGAGTAACTGTATTAAATTTCGGCACGGGTCCGACTTGAATTACTTGTTCTATGTTGAGGGTTTCGGTATTGATTTTGTACATAAAACTATCATCATTCCTCCCGGCTGGAGAACATCTATCATTACCGGGACGAGAAAAGCCGGAACCATACATTTTATAATTGGCAACGTAGGCGTATTTGCCATCAGGAGAACAGGAGGCTTCTACGGGGGAACCTCTATGATCTCCGGTGAATTTCGAGAAGCCAAAATCTGAGAATTTGATGCTGTCGGGAATAGTCTTGACTAAATCAAAGTTGCGGTCATAGACGGGAATTGGGTGGGGATAGATCATATTGTGGGGAAAAAATAAGCCTTGACCTGAAGGCTCAATTGATTTGGGTGCAATGGGGCCTGTAATGGTTTTAAGATGGCTCATTTTTCCAGAGGGGTCGCGGGGGGGTGCTTCGACAAAACTGGGATTTTTTAAGAGGGCGATCGCTGTCTGAAAGCCGTTTGGTAAATTATAGTGGATGTTGATAGCGGGGGGTTTGG
>NZ_PKGG01000269.1:0-6049 GCF_046480465.1 Arthrospira sp. PCC 8006 | reverse complement strand
AGACCGCGACAATTAAGAGTTTTATGACGAGTGCGAGTTTAAAGACTACGAGGTTGTATATAGCTCCTAAAGTTGAGGTTACAAAGCGGGGGGTCGTAGCCCTGTTCCTACTGACAAATAGGGTATCTACATCAGGAGCCGTGTGCTGGGAAACTCGCAAGCACGGTTTCCAATTGGAGTTGGGGAAGGTGACTTCTCTTTCGACCATAACCAGTCTGCGCGTGCGTCACATCAGGAAGTTTTTCGTGTCTATGCCAATTATCTGGATGTGGAAGCACCACTAGAGCCGTATGAGGTGAAAGTCTCAAGCACGGTTTTGAATGGGAGGGGGAGATGGTGACATCTCTCTCGACCCCTAATTACTACCATAACTGGAAGAATATTTCCGGAAATCTCCTGAAATTACTTGTCAATCCCCCTCTAATCAGAAACACTCATTCCCGAAACCACTGACAATAGAGTTTTCCTTGGTCATCAGTGCGCCAATGGCCAACGAGTTTGCCTTTTTCGGTGAGAGCTTTAGTGTGACTGCGTTCTGGTCTAATCTCGTTGAAAGTCCGGGACTGTTGAGGGATTTTAACTGGGGTTTTATGAAGAGTTTGTAACATGGTCTTTACCTCTGTTGATTATAGATTTTATTTACCTCTACTACCATTATAACCGATGAAATTTAAACGACAAGTCTACGGCTGCACACCTGGGCAGGAAGGGACAGCAGATAATTTTCACAAGTAAAAATTCATAATTTTCTACCCGACCAACTACCATTGATAAAGCCAGCGTTACCCCAGGGTTAATCGGAGAAGTTTGGTTTCTTGATGGGACTGTGTTGAATAAAAAATCAAGCGTATAGCTATGTTAGCCATACGACATAATAGGCGATCGCCAGAAATTTGTCAAGGGGGTTGGGGCAAAAAGGCGGCGACGCGGCGTTGAATAAAAAATCAAGCGTATAGCAATGTTACCAATAATAAATAATAGGCGATCGCCAGAAATTTGTCAAGGGGGTTGGGGCAAAAAGGCGGCGACGCGGCGTTGAATAAAAAATCAATAATTTATGGTATAGGAGAAATTGGCAATTGTAAAGTTTTGTTAAGCCAGTGTAGGGTTTCACCCATCAGGGGTTATACTACATATCATAGTAGATGCACCCTGATTCAAGCGCCCATCACACTTTATGAGTGTGGGCGTTTTTTTTATGGGGAGTCGGAGTAGTGAAACAATTAGAATATTGGGTTAAGGTTTCACCTTTGCGATCGCAATATTTATGAACAACACAGTCGCCTCATTCACCGATATCAGCCAACACTGGGCTTATCCATTTATCAGACCTCTGCAACGCCAAGGGGTTGTCAGTGGCTTTGAAGATAGAACCTTTCGCCCCGACCAAACCATGACCAGGGCGGAATTTGCCGCCATTATCCAAGCAGCCTTTTCCCTAGCACCCCGGCGGGATTATATACCCTTTACAGATGTTCCCGCCAATTTTTGGGCTGCTGAAGCCATCCGCAATACCTTTAGATCCGGATTTATCAGTGGTTTTCCTGATGGTCGGTTTCTTCCAGGTCAGAATATTTCCCGGTTGCACGTTTTACTGGCTTTAGTGTCCGGCTTACAGATGCAGGCGGGAGCATCTGTGTCTTTAGCTGCTATATATAACGATGGGGGTAATATTCCCAACTACGCCCAACAGGCGATCGCCACAGCCACCCAAAACCGCTTAGTAGTAAACGCCCCCACCATTGATATTTTCAACCCTAACCGTCCGGCTACTAGGGGAGAAGTGGCGGCTTGCATTTACCAGGCGCGAGTATTTCTCAAGCAAAACCCTATAGTAGCTTCCCCGCATATTGTCGAACTTGCTAACCCTGGAGTAATTCGGCGGGGGACTCACCTATCAGTAAATGGTCGGACTTGGCGGGCGGCTTGGGGTCAGTGGAGTTCGGGAATTTGCACTTATACGGGAGTTAGCGACAAGGGGGCGATATTGGTTTTAGGTATGGAGTTACTCAATACTGATGATGTCAACCTTCAGCCCGTCAAGTGGTTTTCAACTATTGGCAAATCTTACCGCCTCAAAACTAAACTAGATCGGGAATATCGATATCTAAATTTGGACGATATCGCCCCCGTGGGAAATTGGGAAATGGTTATCGATAACCAAACTTTACGCATCTTTTCCGTACCTACTAAAATTGACGATATTACCGTTAATGAAAACCAGGATATTTGCCGGATTGAGATACAACTAAGTAAAGCTACCCCTTGGGAACTTTACGAACAAAGTCGGGAATGGGAAGTCGTGTTAGATGCGATCGCTGATCAATCTCTAGCTGCTCGGTTTCCCGAAACTCCAACCCCACCCCCTAAATCTGGCAATCAAGAACAACAAAATGAGGGGGAAACTAGCGGCAGTTCTGAGAAACCATCGCCCATTGTCGTTCGCATTTCAGCAACTCAAACAGTCATTAAGGGAACTTTACCTGATGGGTATAGAGTCCGCACCCAAACCCTTAATAATCGCGATCGCCTGGTAATTGAACTGCGGCGAGATGCTTTAGTAGAACACAGTATTTCGGTTTATCCAGGACTGCGATCGCGACAGCAATATTTAACTTTAGAAGGTGATAAATTCCCCGCAGTTTGGTTAACCATAACTCCTAGGTCGGGGTTGTCAATCGCCGCGATATGGACAGAAAAAAATCAGATGCGGGGGACTAACTCTTTATTGTCCATTGCCCAAATTTGGTCAAGTTTAGGCGGTATTAATGGCGGCTATTTTAACCGTAATAACTTATTGCCTTTAGGGGCTATTCGTAAGGATAATAAGTGGTTTTCCGGGCCGATTCTTAATCGGGGTGCTATGGCTTGGGATGATACGGGAAGGGTGCGAATGGGGCGATTAAAGTTAGTAGAAACTATTGTAACTTCTACCGGACAACGCTTTGAGATAGACCTGCTAAATACTGGATATGTCAAGGCAGGAATTGCTCGTTATACTTCCGAATGGGGGGCGAATTATTTACCTCTAACTCTTAATGAAATTGTCGCGGTAGTTTCGGGAGACCAAGTAACTCGACAAATTGAACTACCTGATGATCAAACTCCCACAGCTATCCCCACTAATGGTTATCTGCTGGTTTTCCGTTCTTTTCGGAGTGCTGTTAGTGCTTTTGGGGTCGGTTATCGGTTAACAATTACCGCCGCAACTACTCCCCCTGAGTTTATAGATTTTCCGAATATTATGGGTGGCGGACCTCTGTTGGTGCAAAATCGCAATATTGTGGTTAATGCAGAGGCGGAAGGGTTTAATTATTGGTTTGGTCAACAGTTGGCTATCCGCAGTGCTGTGGGTGTCACAGCGACCGGAGAACTGCTTATGGTGACTGTTCATAACCGGGTGAATGGGGCGGGACCTAGTTTAACAGAAATGGCAAAATTGATGCAGCAATTAGGGGCGATCGATGCTATAAATTTGGATGGTGGCAGTTCTACCAGTTTGGTGCTGGGTGGGCATTTACTTAACCGCACTCCTGATACGGCTGCCAGGGTTCACAATGGTTTGGGAATATTTATTTAGATTCATCAGGTGAGTCGGGACGGGTTTATTAATGGGGCTGTGGGGATAATTAATTCACAGGATAACCCGCCCCTAAATCAGCTTTGATGATTAATCATTTAATTAATCAGTTAGCCCTAAAACCTGCCTTTGTAATTGACAGAGTTCTGTAATGCCTTTTTCGGCATAGTCTAAGATTTGGTTTAACTGATTTCGGTTCAAACTTTCTGCTTCTGCTGTTCCCTGAAGTTCAATAATTCCCAGGTCATCCCGCATCACCACATTAAAATCGATATCGGCTGCTACGTCTTCCTGGTAATTGAGATCAAGTAAGGCTTCCCCGTGCATCATTCCCACAGAAATGGCGGCGATCTGATGAATAATAGGCGATCGCTTTAACTCTCCCCGTTTTACCATTTTATTAAAGGCATGAGCCAGGGCGACAAACCCCCCATTAATCGACGTGGTGCGGGTTCCTGCGTCCGCCTGTAACACATCAGCATCTACCGTAACAGTGATTTCCCCCATAGCCTGTAAATCTACCGCCGCGCGCAAACTGCGACCAATCAAGCGTTGAATTTCCTGGGTTCTACCCGATAGTTTCATCAATTCCCGGGGTTGACGTTGGGGAGTCGCCCCCGGAAGCATCCGATATTCTGCGGTTAACCAACCTTTTCCGGTATCCTGCAAAAATCGGGGTACTCCCGGTTGAATTGTTACCGTACAAAGCACTTGAGTATTACCGGATTTTGCTAGGACTGAAGCAGCCGCAAATTGAGTATAATCTAGCTCAAACTGCACCGGGCGCAGTTGGTCGCGCTCTCTACCATCGGGACGTTGCCAAGACATCATCTATTTTATCAGTTTAACGTGAGTAGCTGAGGTAATTTAAGGATATTTTCACGGATTTGTTTGGGTGGTTGATTTCTGTTTATATCCCATAAACGACCCCTAGCTTGACATTATTCTAATATGGGAGTGCCAGATTAATACAAGATACCATCAGCCTGAATATAATTTCGGGTGTATCATCAGTGAGCGATCGCCCATCATCGCCCAGCCACTACGCAGTAGTATCGCCCCTCCCAGAGTATCACCTATATCTAACACTAGAATCCCTAGACTCTTTGACGACCATCCCAATATTGATGTTACGGTTTTTACTGATAATTGACTACCCCAATCATCAAGTTTGGGAAGATTTATTAATATCCCAAGTATAGTAGTCACCCAAAATGCTACAATCTTAGGAAGTCGCGAATATCTGGGAATAATCGATTATGGTACAACAAGTTATACCCGAAACCCAACCGACAGTTATTTATCCTGAAAGTGACGGTCAACCCATGTCTGATAACACGCAACAATTTCGCTGGATTGTGATTATCAAAGAAAACCTGGAAATATTGTTTTCCGGGGATGAAAATATCTTTGTGGCGGGTGATTTACTGTGGTATCCAGTGGAAGGAAATAATAAAATCCGTACTGCGCCAGATGTTATGGTAGCTTGTGGTCGTCCCAAGGGGGATAGAGGCTCATATCGACAATGGGAAGAGGATAATATCGCGCCACAGGTAGTATTTGAAATTCTTTCGCCGGGAAATACCTCGAAAAAAATGGCGGAAAAACTACTATTTTATCAACGCTATGGCGTAGACGAATATTATCTATATGACCCTCAGTCACAAGAGATAACTGGCTTTTTAAGGTCAGAAGATTGGCTAGAATCGATTGAAAACATGAAAGGTTGGGTTAGTCCTCGGTTACAAATTAGGTTTGAATTAACAGAAACTGGGCTAGAAATTTATCGGCCAGATGGGGATAAATTTTTAACACCAGTGGAATTAGATAAGTTACGACAGCAGGAACGTGAAAGGGCTCAACAAGCTGAACTTGAGTTACAACAGGAACGTCAACGCTATGAACAGGAACGCATAAAAGCGCAACAGACGGAAATTGAGTTACAAGAGGAACGTCAACGCTATGAACGATTGATAGAGTTATTGAAGCAGCAGGGAATTGATCCGCCACAGATGTTGTAAATTGGGATACTCTAAAGGGGAGGCTGATTGAGGATAGGCTGATGTCATCTACCGATCGCAGTAAGGAAGAACTAAACCCCGACTTAAATTCCCTAGAGTTGGGGTTAGCAGCGATTAAACAGAAACAATACCAACAGGCGATCGCACTTTTAGAACCCATCGCCGACTCTCAACCCCATACGAAAGTCGGATTAAAAGCCCAAATTGGCTTGGTGAAAGCATACGATCGCAGCGGACAAAGCGATCGCGCTATTTCCTTATGTCAAACCCTCACACTAGAGACCCCAGAAAAAATTAGAACTTGGGCTAGTAATCAACTCCAGCAACTCCAAAGTCGCCAGCCTAACCCCTCAGTCCCCCCTACAGTAGAGACAGGATTTGTTCCCTTCGACCCCAACTTACAACCGCCCAAAGTTCAATCAAMCACCCCGAAACCTCAACCTAAACC
>NZ_PKGG01000423.1:0-1843 GCF_046480465.1 Arthrospira sp. PCC 8006 | reverse complement strand
ACCTATTACCGACATATCCCCAATTCAACGACTCTCGGAAACCTCAGATTCGGKAGATRTAAATAATGCGATCGCCTCTAATCMTGATTCATCNCCTCMANTTCAGAGACTMTCGGAAACCTCSGATTYGGGAGATGTAAATAATGCGATCGCCTCTAATCATGATTCACCCTCAATTCAGAGGTTATCGGAAACTTCCGATTTAGGAGATGTAAATAATGCGATCGCCTCTAATCATGATTCACCCTCAATTCAGAGRTTATCGGAAACTTCCGATTTAGGAGATGTAAATAATGCGATCGCCTCTCACGATTCCCCCTCAATTCAGAGACTCTCGGAAACTTCCGATTTGGGAGATGTAAATAATGCGATCGCCTCTCACGATTCACCCTCMATTCAACGACTCTCGGAAACCTCAGATTCMTCTCCAATTCAGAGACTCTCCGAAACCTCGGATTCAGGAGACGTAAATAATGCGATCGCCTCTACTCACGATTCCCCCTCAATTCAGAGACTCTCGGAAACCTCGGATTCATCCCCAATTCAGAGATTCTCCGAAACCTCAGATTCATCCCCAATTCAACGACTCTCGGAAACCTCAGATTCGGGAGACGTAAATAATGCGATCGCCTCTAATCATGATTCACCCTCAATTCAGAGGTTATCGGAAACTTCCGATTTAGGAGATGTAAATAATGCGATCGCCTCTAATCATGATTCACCCTCAATTCAGAGGTTATCGGAAACTTCCGATTTAGGAGATGTAAATAATGCGATCGCCTCTAATCATGATTCACCCTCAATTCAACGAATCTCGGAAACCTCAGATTCATCTCCAATTCAGAGACTCTCCGAAATCTCGGATTCAGGAGACGTAAATAATGCGATCGCCTCTACTCACGATTCCCCTTCAATTCAGAGACTCTCGGAAACCTCGGATTCATCTCCTCCCATTCAGAGACTCTCGGAAACCTCAGATTCGGGAGATGTAAATAATGCGATCGCCTCTAATCATGATTCACCCTCAATTCAGAGGTTATCGGAAACTTCCGATTTAGGAGATGTAAATAATGCGATCGCCTCTCACGATTCACCCTCAATTCANACGACTCTCGGAAACTTCCGATTTGGGAGATGTAAATAATGCGATCGCCTCTCACGATTCACCCTCAATTCAACGACTCTCGGAAACCTCAGATTCGTCTCCCATTCAGAGACTCTCGGAAACCTCAGATTCGGGAGATGTAAATAATGCGATCGCCTCTACTCACGATTCACCCTCAATTCAGAGACTCTCGGAAACCTCGGATTCATCTCCTCCCATTCAGAGACTCTCCGAAATTTCGGATTCAGGAGATATAAATAATGCGATCGCCTCTGATGATTCCCCCTCAATTCAACGACTCTCGGAAACCTCAGATTCGGGAGATGTAAATAATGCGATCGCCTCTACTCACGATTCACCCTCAATTCAACGACTCTCGGAAACCTCAGATTCGTCTCCCATTCAGAGACTCTCGGAAACCTCAGATTCGGGAGATGTAAATAATGCGATCGCCTCTAATCATGATTCACCCTCAATTCAGAGGTTATCGGAAACTTCCGATTTAGGAGATGTAAATAATGCGATCGCCTCTAATCATGATTCACCCTCAATTCAACGAATCTCGGAAACCTCAGATTCATCCCCAATTCAACGACTCTCGGAAACCTCAGATTCGGGAGACGTAAATAATGCGATCGCCTCTACTCAYGATTCACCCTCAATTCAACGACTCTCGGAAACCTCAGATTCGTCTCCCATTCAGAGACTCTCGGAAACCTCAGATTCGGGAGATGTAAA
>NZ_PKGG01000666.1:0-253 GCF_046480465.1 Arthrospira sp. PCC 8006 | reverse complement strand
AATTTCGTCCAGGCTGCCCAGCTCTACCGGTAGAACCGTATCCGAGCCGTCTACGCGGATATTCACTATATTTCGTATATGAATTGTGTTTGCACCTTGCGCCTGCAATGCCTCCCTCGCTGCGCTCTCAAGCGCCTCAAGCCGGGAGTTGGCAGCGTCCAGCCCGCTATCATCAAGCGTGTTTTCAAGGCTTGCCTGCCGGGTGTCGCGCAAGGGGGCAAGCCCGATGCCGAGCGCGGAGAGCAGACCTGCC
>NZ_PKGG01000566.1:0-428 GCF_046480465.1 Arthrospira sp. PCC 8006 | reverse complement strand
AGTTTGTCAGTTTTCATATGTTGGGACGGGGCTGGTACTCAGTCCAATTTGATTACGGCTTTGATTACGGCTTTGATTAAGGCTTTGATTAAGGCTTTGATTAAGGCGATCRCTYRTWWYYWKRAACCSGGTTGAGAGATATCACCTGTTGCCGTTGCATATCCGACAACTGACCACAGCGACGGGTTAACTGTCGCAACAGCATCTGGGTCTGTGCTTCTTCGCGACCTTCTTCGCGACCTTCTTCGCGACCTTCTTCGCGACCTTCTTCGCGACCTTCTTCGCGACCTTCTTCGCGACCTTCTTCGCGACCTTCTTCGCGACCTTCTTCGCGACCCTTCTGCAACACATCCCGAKAAAACCGGGTATCCTCAAGCCTAACCTGGGTAATATCCAACATTTCCCGTATCTCCTCCAAACTCAACTGT
>NZ_PKGG01000433.1:0-1728 GCF_046480465.1 Arthrospira sp. PCC 8006 | reverse complement strand
GAGCACGAACACTCTGCTCAATGGCTTCAGGGGCGGTGAGTTCAGGAGGGTTAGCTTCGCTGTAGAGAATGGCCGCAATCGCGTCAAGGTGTTGCTGGAGTTGAGCTGGTTTCTGAGAATCCATGAGTAGAGGGAGGGTGAGTGGTGCTTCGCTCATTATGTAGGGCTGTGGGTGAAGGTTGCACTAAGTACAATTACTCATTTCCTAACTGAGATGCACCCTTTGAATGGGAGGGGATGGAGGCGACTCCATTCTCGACCCCTACCAGACGTGCCACGGTGTAGATGTAAATCCGGCAATAAGTAGGAGTTTTACGGCGAGAGCGAGTTGAAAGACTACGTGGTGCATATAGCTCTGAACGAAGAAGGACCAAGCGGTGAAATCAACACTATACCAATAACAATTGGGCAACCACATCAGGAGCCGTATGAGGCGAAAGTCTCAAGTACAGTTGGGAAAGGGAGGGGATGGGGGCGACTCCATTCTCGACTCTACCCATACATTATACTGTACTTTGTGTTTTGGGTAAAGGCTGTATAGATAATTAAGGGGAAATTAACAGCGAATAATTGATAAAAATTGACCTATATGGGTTAATATGGGTTTTGGGCTCAGTTCCTCTCCGTGTGGCGGAAAAGAGGGGGTGTCAAGACTTGTTTCCTATAGAGCGCGTAAAGTACCTCAGCATCTGGCATTTGTGAATGTTGGTTAGCCAAAATGTATCGGTTGGTCTAGCACCAGGAGTCCAATGTTCTCAACTCATAACCGGTGGTTAGTTATGTCCGAATTTTTTGATTTTCTGAAACACAAACACGCCTATATTGCGATCGGGGAGTTTAAGCCTGGTAAATTTGAAGAAGCCCGAGAACTGTTTGAACAAGCAGTTTCAACCTACAGTACCGGGTTCAAAGGGTCTTATTTGCTACAGGAACCGGGAACTGATCGTGGTATTGCCATTATCTTCTGGGAAAATATCCAAGACATGGAAGCCAATCAAAGTGAAGCATATCAGGCTTTGCTAGATCAAATGACACCCCTATTCGCCAAAGCCCCGACTACTTCATTCTACGAAGTTCGCAGCGAAATTCGTGCCGCCGCCGAATCTCTAGTTTAATCAAAACTTGGGGCTGGTAACTCAAAAGCAGATAATGAACCTTGATTAATCATCACCCTGGTCGAGTTGAGTTAAACAGAAGCGTTTACCGTTGTCTTGGAATTGTAGAAGTCCAGATTGGTGTCAAGGGACTTAATGCGATCGCTTTTTTGCCCTAGCTGGGAATTTGTACTTATTTTGTCCATCTTCCCAGTAGGTTCTCCTCGATTTGGCCAGTCTGATTAATTACTCCTTGGCTTTTCCTCTGGGATGGTTAATCCGGCTAGTGCGATCGCTTAATCCTGTTGGGTACTGCCTATATTGATTTAGGATTGTGTAAATCAGCTTCATTAATTCGTTGTCTCTGGAGTTAACCTCTGATATCAGTTTCTGATTTTGCTTCATTAACTGCCAGACTAAAAAAACGGTAATACCATCAGTTCCCAGTTTGACTATCTCAGGTAATACATTAGAATCCATCGTTGTTTTTTTCGTTGTCTTTTAAGATTAATTCATCATAGTAATTTGTCTTGGCTAAATATTTTTCAATATGTTTTAAAGTAAGCCAGATAAGTTGTCTGTCCCCTCGGGTTTACTTTCTGATTGAATTTCCTAATCTATTGATGTCTGCTTT
>NZ_PKGG01000207.1:0-9456 GCF_046480465.1 Arthrospira sp. PCC 8006 | reverse complement strand
AAATAGCCGAAACCCTCCCCGGCTCTCTCCCAGAGTGAGAGGGGGCCAGAGAGGGATTTTTATACTTGATTAACAGCTTCAAAGTTTCTACATGTGGCGCATTTCAGCTTCCAGCATTCGGACTAAATTTTCATCTCCTTTGGCTCTAGCTACCTCAAGTCTATATTCCAGACGTTTTTGGATGTTAGCGCGATGGGTTTGGGATAGCTGGTTGACTTCTTGTCTAAAATTTTTGTTCATGATCAGGGGTTTTGATGTCAAGTTTATAGTTTAATCTTGCCTCCTCTCCTATTATATCGCCATAAAACAGAGAATAAGCGATCGCCTCCCGAAAAATTTAATGTTTCGTAACCTAGGACACAGTTTCTGAACTGAAAAAATGTGTGACACAGAGCATGGGCTATGAACAAGAGGCGATGGGGCCAGCTCGCCGCACTACGATCGCCTGATAATCTGCTAGTTGAGGAGTTGGATAAATCGGCTGGTATCGAATTTTTCCGCCATAATTTGGGTGATACACTCAACCTTAGCCTGATCATGGATACGGACGTGACCAAAAGCGAGATCGATGCTTTCCACAGTGGTGAGGGTATCGAGGTCAACACACAAAATCGGAATCTCCAACTCTTCAGCGCGGGTAATCACAATTTCAGCCGGGGGAAGTTGACCGGTGAGAATCAAGCAATGGGTAGACTGTTCCAAAGCCGCCATTTGAATATCAGTGCGATCGCCGCCTGTCACCACCGCCATATTATGTGACTGGCTAAAATACTTCATGGCGGAACTAACATTCATCGCCCCCACACTGAGAGTTTCCACAATCAAATCCAAACGTTCCTGACCACAAACCACCTGGGCTTCAAGCTGCGTCACCAATTCCCCCACCGTGACACTACGAAGCAGCGCATTTCTAGGAAGGATACCCAAAACCGGAATCCCCACACTCTCGAGAAAAGGCTTAATCTCAGTTTCCACCTTAGAAACCTGTTTGTCGGTGACATCATTAATCACAATTCCGATTAAGCGCGTACCCAAACGTTCTTTCGCCGATAGTACCTCATCCAAGAGACTATGGGAGTGATAACGAACCACCAACATAACCGCCGTATCCAAAACCTCAGCCATTCGGGGTACAGATAAATTAAACAGACTCCCTTCCTGCAAGGTGCGGGGACCCTCGAGTAAAACCAAATCCCCAACCTTATGGTGGTGATAGTTAGTCAAAGCCTGGTGATAATAATTGAGATCTTGATGATATAGATGTTTATCAATTGTTGCCTGATCAATCATTAAAATAGGCGATCGCATATAAACTTCCGAAAGCCCCAAAGTTTTAGCAATAAACTCACAATCAGCATCAACTTGATGATCACAATCATCATCAAAATCAGTTCCCAAAGGTTTCCCGTAACCAATATCAAACCCCAGATTCTGCAATTGAGGAACTAAACCGAGGGCGACAGCAGACTTACCACTAGAAGGCTCAATTGATCCAATTAATACATACTTGACGGGTTTAGCCACACCAGCAACTCCTAAACTTATAAAATCAGATTTAATTTTGACACTGTAGCGCACAGATGTTGTGCATAACCAACACCCCCACTAGACTCACTCCCTTAACTTGAGTCCAGCTATTTCATTCCATGTGTAGCAATTTTTTATAAAATTCCTGAGAAAAATCAATCACATGATGATGCTTGAAGCTGTAGACCACCTGAATCAAATGCTTCATAAACTCATAATTGGGCATCATCACTTCATAAGTTAGATCAGCATTATGCTCAAACATCACCCGACATCGAGTAAGGTCAGCCGGAAGCATAGAAGTATTCCAGGTGGCCACAAAAGGAATATCCTCACCCCCCTCGATTTTCCGTGCCCCCTCCAAACTCTTGTGTTGGTAAAGGCTCATAGACCAAGGCAAATATCGCCGTCTCTTTTCATCATAATAGGGTAGATAAACCACCAAGTCCCGTTTTTCAGCCTGTTTGAGGTCTTTGAGAATAGCAGCCGAATCACTCATAATTAAATTCCTGCTCATTGTATCACTCCATCTTAGCGGTTCTGGGAAACTCGGTATAGAGGTTAAGACTGTAGGGGTTAAGGACAATTGATTATGATCGTTGTCCCCCCCATCGGGCCAACAACCTGGTCTGGCAATTATTCCCTGGGGAGCAAATTCTTGGATCAATGGCTGCAAAAAGGTGAAATACTGCACAATGATAGAGAACAATTAAAGTCACACTTATCGATGCCAGAGAAATCTTGGCTGAACCATCAGCGTCAACATCAAACCAGTAGAGGTGCAACGGAGTTATTGGATATGCACCATAACCATCGTGATTCGGGAGTTACAGACTCCAGTAGTCAAAATTATAGATTCCCTCCGGGGATTAGGCGTTTTCGTCTTCTTTCCCGTCGACAGGGATTAGGGGGTTCCCAACCCCGGAAACCTAATCAAGCTAATAAACTTCATATCCCCCCAGAATTTTATCAGAATCGGCGAGGCAAAGCAGCAGTCGCCCTAGCTCTGATTTGGAGTCTGACGATTATCGGGCACTTGATTCCCTGGGGATATTGGTTAATTCTGGGATTAACTGGGTTATTAGTAATTCAAGCTATCCGCATTGTGTTTGCCGCTCCCGGTGGGTTAGATATTAACCCCGAACTCACGCCAGAAGAACTACCCTTTGTCTCCCTACTGGTAGCGGCGAAAAATGAAGAAGCTGTGATTGGCAATTTAGTCCAGAATCTATGCAATCTCAACTATCCTAGTCATTGCTATGAACTGTGGGTGATTGATGATAATAGTAGCGATCGCACTCCCATAGTTCTCCAGGAATTAGCCCAAGAGTATCAACAACTGCACATTCTGCACCGAGACGAAAACGCTACTGGTGGTAAATCCGGCGCACTCAATCAAGCCCTACCTCTTACCCGTGGCACAATATTAGGGGTTTTTGATGCCGATGCTCAAGTGGCTCCAGATCTCCTACAAAAGGTGCTTCCCAAATTTGAGGCTGAACAAGTCGGAGCCGTTCAACTCCAAAAAGCGATCGCCAATAGTAACTTCAACTTGTTAACCCGTTGTCAATCGGCAGAGATGGCCTTAGATGCCTTTTTCCAGAAACAGCGAGTGGCTGTAGGCGGTATTGGAGAACTGCGGGGAAATGGGGAGTTTATTCGTCGCGCCGCCCTAGAAAGCTGCGGTGGATGGTGTGAAGAAACCATTACCGATGATCTCGATTTAACCATTCGTCTGCACCTAGACCATTGGGATATCGAATTTCTGGATACCTCCGTCGTCTTGGAAGAAGGAGTTACCAATTGGGTTGCTCTCTGGCATCAGCGGAACCGATGGGCCGAGGGAGGATATCAAAGATATCTCGACTATGGCAAATTCATCATCACTAACCGTATGGGAGTTGGCAAAACCTTTGATTTATTCGGGTTTTTGCTTACCCAGTACATTCTATCCATAGCTGCCATTCCCGCTTTACTCCTGTCATTTATTCTCCGCCGCCCCCCCATTACCAGCCCCCTGACTCTCTTGGCAGTTAGTTTGTCGCTGATCGGAATGTTTATCGGCTTGCGGCGTACTGTTAGCGGTGGAAATGTGGCATCCCACAAAACCAATTCACCTGATAACTTAACCACAGATGGCGATCGCCAATATTATCCCCCACTTTCTTACATGACTACATTGTTCCAAACCCTGCGTGGTACCGTGTATATGTTTCATTGGTTCATTGTTGTTGCCAGTGCCACAGCCCGGATCAGTGTGCGTCCCAAACGCCTGAAATGGGTCAAGACGGTTCATCAAGGAACCCCTACCCTCAAGAATCATCAATGAGGAAACACCCATGGATTTGCTAGAGTACCACGCTAAAACCCTATTTCGTCAGATGGCAATTCCCGTATTGCCTTCCCAGAGAATTGATTTCGCCCATGACCTCAAAGGATTAACCATTCCCTATCCCGTAGTTCTCAAATCCCAAGTGCGGGCTGGGGGACGGGGAAAAGCTGGTGGTATCAAGTTTGTGGAAAATACCATTGATGCAGTGGCTGCCGCTCAATGTATTTTTAATTTGGCTATTCAAGATGAATATCCCCAAGTCCTACTGGCTGAAGCTAAATATGATGCCGATCAGGAAGTATATCTGGCGGTGATTCTTGATCCGGTGACTCGCCGCCCCCTATTATTAGGCTCTGTGCAGGGGGGGGTTAACGTTGAGGCTACCATGTTCCATATTCAAAAGGTCGTGGTGGATCAAGAATTTTCCCCTTTTTATGCTCGCCGTCTGATGGTCAAAATGGGATTACAAGAACACCTGATCTTATCTGTCAGTAACATTTTAGAGAAAATGTATCGGCTATTTGTCGAGAAAGACTTAGATTTGGTGGAAATTAACCCCCTGGGAATTAGTTCTACAGGGGAGTTAATGGCTCTTGATGGGAAGGTGGTCGCTAATAATCAGGCCTTGGAGAGACACCCGGATTTAGTTATGTTGGTTCATGAACAATGTTCAGATCCTGCCACCATTGAGCCAACGGATTTACCCACCAATCAACCCAATTTTGTCAAACTTGACGGCAATATTGGTATCATCTGCAATGGGGCTGCTTTAACTATGACTACCCTAGATCAGATCATAGCCACTAAGGGAAAGCCGGCTAATTTCCTTAACTTGGGAGGAGAAGATCATTTTGAGGTGACAGAAACACTGTTGCAGAATTTATCGGACGGATTAACATCGGTGATGGCATCCGATCGCATTAAAGTCGTGATGATTAACTGGCTGGGACACCAGACTACTGCTGATCAAATCGCTGAGGCGATCGCCAACTTTTTACAGCGCCAAAAGACTATCGAGACTCTCCCTCATTTTGTCCTTCGTTTGACCGTGACTGAACTTGAGAGTACCCTAGCTAAATTTGCTGGATTACCTGTAGAAATTGTGGCAACTTTGGATGAAGCGGTTAAACGAACCGTGGCTTTATCTCGGTAGGTGCGGGTTCATCAATAACTTAACCCGCCCGTAGATGGCATGGTTTGTGATTAATTATAGCTTGAAAAAATATGAATTTAACTCCAGATAGTAAAGTCATAATTCAGGGGTTGAGGGATTCCGACCCTTCCCTAAAAGTAGCTCTCAATATGAAAGCATATAGCACTAATATCGTCGCCTGTGTCAGCGCCGGAAGAGGTGGGGAGATCATCCATCAAATCCCCGTTTATGACCTAGTAGAACAAGCTCAGGCAGCCGTTGGACCTGTCGATACTAGCGTCATTTTAGTTCACCCCTATCATGTTCTTGATGCTGCGTTGGAGGCTATTGATGCCGGAATTAGACAGCTTGTAATTGTGACTGAAGGAATGCCACCCCTCGATATGGTGCGTTTGGTCAGAAAGGCAGAAGCTACCGAAACTTTAGTTGTCGGTCCTAATTGTCCGGGTATTATTGTCCCCGGTAAACTGTTATTGGGAACTCATCCTCCCCAATTTTATACCCCCGGTTCTATCGGCTTAATTAGTCGCAGTAGTACCCTCACTTATGAAGTCGCTCAAGCCTTGACTGATGCCCAATTGGGGCAGTCTCTTAGCGTCTGTATTGGTAGTGATTTAATTGTCGGTTCCTCCTTTATTCAATGGCTACAGATTTTAGATGAAGATGACCATACAGATGCCATTGTTTTAGTGGGAGAAATTGGCGGCTCTAGTGAAGAAGAAGCAGCCTCTTATATTGCCGAAACTATTGATAAACCAGTGGTGGCTTATATCACAGGTCTTCATGCTCCCAAAGCTCAATTGATTAGTCATGCTAGTACAATTATTACTTCTAAATTTACCCAAGACCTTCACCCAGGGACGGCTCAAAGTAAAATTTCGGTATTTGAAAAAGCTAAAATTCCCGTGGCTTCTAGTCCCTCTCAAATTCCCGAACTGTTGAAAAAGTGCCTCAAAAAAACTCGCTCCCATAAGTAAATCTCAAACCGCTTTAGGATGATGTATAATAGGGAAAAATTCAACTTTTAACTAGCAATTGAATGGCTGCTAATCCTCAAAAAATTATCTTATGGTATCGGAATGATCTGCGGTTACATGACCATGAACCACTAGATTTAGCTACCTCAACTCAAGGGCAAATTATCCCCCTTTACTGTTTTGACCCCAGACAGTTTGCCAAAACTTCCTTTGGTTTTCCTAAAACGGGGGGATTTCGGGGTAAATTCCTGTTAGAAAGTGTCGCAGATTTGCGCCATAATTTCCAAAAAATTGGCAGTAACTTATTGGTGAGAATAGGTGAGCCAGAAAGGGTTATATTTGACCTGGTTAAACAATTAAATATTGATGCTGTTTATTATCATAAGGAAGTCACCGCCGAAGAATTAGCAGTAGAAACCGCCCTAGAGAAAGCCTTGACCCCCCTGGGAGTTGAGGTAAAATCTTTCTGGGGAGCCACATTATATCATCTGAAAGAGTTACTGTTTCCCATTGAAAAACTGCCGGAACTTTTTACCAACTTCCGTAAACAGGTCGAGCAAAAATCATTTATTTATCCCCCATATACTCCCCCTAATCAATTACCACAATTCCCAGATATTGAACCCGGAGAAATCCCGACCTTGACCGAACTTGGTATCACACCAGCACCCTTTGATGAGCGGTCTGTCTTAGATTTTGCAGGTGGAGAAACAGCGGGTTTAAGCCGGTTAAATGATTATTTTTGGCGGCGAGATTGTCTGAAAAACTATAAACAAACCCGTAATGGAATGTTAGGGTCGGATTATTCGTCGAAATTTTCTCCCTGGTTAGCTAATGGCTGTCTATCGCCCCGCTGGATTTATCAACAAGTGCAGGATTATCAACACCAACGAGTTAAAAATGATTCGACATATTGGCTAGTATTTGAATTATTATGGCGGGATTATTTCCGGTTTATTTGTCTAAAACATGGCCGAAAGGTGTTCTATAAGTCTGGTTTACAGGGTGTCAAAATTCCCTGGGGAGAAAATTGGGAACAGTGGCAGATTTGGTGTCAGGGACTGACGGGGTTTCCCCTGGTAGATGCGAATATGCGAGAGTTGGCGGCGACGGGGTTTATGTCGAATCGGGGACGGCAAAATGTGGCGAGTTTTTTAACTAAGAATTTGGGCATAAATTGGCAAATGGGGGCGGAGTGGTTTGAGTCTGTCCTGATTGATTATGATGTTTGTAGTAATTGGGGTAATTGGAATTATACGGCGGGGGTGGGTAATGATGGGAGGGGATTTCGCTATTTTAATATAGCTAAACAGTCCCAGGATTATGACCCAATGGGGGATTATGTGAAACATTGGCTACCAGAATTAGCGTCTATTCCTGATGGTAGGATTCACTCTCCCTGGCGTTTATCTAATCAAGAACAGATCAGGTTTGGGGTGCGTTTGGGGGTGGATTATCCCTATCCTATGGTGGATCTGCAAGAGTCGGTAGAAGCTAATCGCCGGATTTATGAGAAAGCCTTACGGATGACCTGAAATGGCTATGGGATTGGTGTTAATTATAAAAAGTTAAAACGGAGGATATACAGTCGGTGAGTTGTGATTGCTGTGAAATAGTGAGGTTGTCGAAGTCTCCCCAAAAGTTGCGCCTGTTGGGGATAGCTTTAATTTCGATCCTGGGTTTTGCTGGGGTTGAAGCAGTGGTGGGATGGGTTAGTCATAGTATGGCTTTGACGGCTGATTCTGGTCACATGGTGGCGGATGGGTTGACGATCGCCTTAGCGATTTTGTCGGCTTCTGTGGCGCGACGTTATCGGGGAATTGAGGTCTGGGCGGCTTTGTTGAATGGGGTGGGACTTTTGGTAATGGCGATCGCCATTGGTGTCGAGGCGATCCGACATTTACAAAATCCCCCGGAAACCATTTTGAGTTTACCTATGTTGATAGTTGCGATCATTGGTTTGGGGGTCAATGGCTTTAATATCATGCTGTTGCATCGAGATGTTCAACAGGACCTGAATATGCGGGGGGTTTTGCTTCATATCTTAGCTGATACCCTCAGTTCTGTTGGTGCTATTGTGGCGGCGATCGCTATTTGGTTAACAGATTGTACATGGGCTGATGGTGCCGTCGGTTTGGGCGTGTCCGTGTTGGTCGGTTTGGGATCACTACCTGTGATCCGCCACAGTTTGGCGATTTTGTTAAATATATCTCCTGTCGCCGTAGATAAGGAGTTAGTCCGAGAGGCGATCGCCAACTTTCCCGGAATTGTCGCCGTCGAAGATTTGGTCATAGTAGCGATCGCACCAGGTTATTATGCCGTCGAAGCCACCCTAAAAATAGATATAGACCTAAAACAAGGCGATCGCCTACTCACCCAAATTCAGGCTACCCTCAGCCAAAAATTCCGCATTGAGGATATTCGCTTCCAACTAGATCAGGTATTATCTCCCCCCAAACTCGGTTTCTTACAAATAGGACAGACCAGCCTCGCATCGATAATCAGCCCAGTCCAGGTAAATCAGCCCCTAGGAGTGAAATAAATGCAGATCCCTCTCGACAAACGTTTGCACCAGTAGCGATCGATCCAAATACTTATCAGAAAAATTGGGTTTTCAACCCCGTCCTTGTAGGACGACTTTCTGTGAAAATATTAGGGTAGTGCTAAAGAGGTAATGATGCCTTGTAGTGATGGATAAAATACCAAATGCCACCAATGTGATTCTGCAAACACTTGGAAAAGGACAAGGTCTTGGGTACTAAGCGAGACGCTCGTTGTCTCAAGGTATTGTTAAACCTTTCGATGTAGCTGGTCAAACCTGTATCCTTCCCAACCCCTTGATGACGTTTACTCGGTAGAACAGCCTCATAGGCTCCCCAGAAATCGGTATAAGCCACCGCACATTGGCGATATGGAGGCAATGACTCCCACAATTGGCGGGCTGCGGCTTCATCCCGTGCACCAATGTAAACACCGACAATCTCACGGATTTTTACGTCGAGAGCTAACCAAATCCACTGTTTGTTTCCTCAGGGTACGAAAAGACCACAATTCATCACATTGATATCGTTAACCTCCCCTTTTTTTTGCGCCTCACCTGGACTTGGCGGGGCACAGAGGCATATTTCTGATTGACGTAGTTTGGCAGCCAGGGCTCAGACACTTGGACCGCCCGTGCTATTCCGGCAAGAGGAATTCTCTCGAGCTGCAAACGGTCAATCAGAGACCGTGTTTCTTGGTCAATCACCTTTTGGGTGGGGGTGTTCAACAAACTGTCGTCCACAATCACGACACTTGAACCGTTGTTTGTCGTTGTGAATCCGTCCATTTTTGACGGTGTGGGTAGATGTATAGCATTAGTCAAGGTGGTTAGGACGCAGCTGGGAGAACGGAGTACATGGCATCATCGAGAGAATCCAACTGCTCACGTGCAATGGCGAATGCGGGCTTTCAACCACGACCAACAT
>NZ_PKGG01000156.1:0-12676 GCF_046480465.1 Arthrospira sp. PCC 8006 | reverse complement strand
AGGAGCCGTATGAGGTGAAAGTCTCAAGTACGGTTTGGAATTGGAGTTGGGGAAGGTGACTTCCCTTTCGACCATAACGTTGAGGATAAACCTATTGCCAGATATGTCAAACCCAAGGAAGCGGCCTAAATCCTTGGAGTCCATGAAAGAACACTCCGCAGATGGGACGAAAATGGCTCAATCGAGACCATCAGAACCCCCGCTGGGCAACGACGATACAACGTTGAGTCATATTCTGATGCCATCAGGCAGTGACAAACGCAAAGTCGTTATCTATGCCCGAGTTAGTAGCCGCGCCCAGCAGTCCGACCTCAACCGACAGGTGGCCGCACTGTCCAACCTCTACCCCGAAGCAGAAGTCGTCTCCGAAATCGGAGGCGGGCTCAACTTCAAGGGAAAGAAAATGCTGGCCTGACTGGGACAAGTCTTGTCAGGAGATGTCCGCATGGTTGTCGTTGCCCACCCAGACCGATTGGCCAGATTTGGATGGGACTTGTTTCGATGGCTCTGTGAGCAAAACAGGTGCTCACTCATGGTTCTCAACGAGACAAGTCTCAGTCGAGAACCAGAAATGGTTGAGGACATTCTCGCCATCCTCCACTGCTTCAGTTCCCGATTATACGGACGGAGTCAATATAAAACTCAGGTCAAAGAAGATCCGGATTTACCCCAGCCTAGAGCTAAATCAAGTCTGGCGCAAATGGCTGGCTGCTTGTCGGTATTGCTACAACCAAGCAATTGCATTATCCCGGAGTGSTAAACGACTAAGCAAACTGAAATTACGCAACGAAGTGATGCAGAGCGACTTACCCGAATGGGTCAAAGAAACACCCGGCCACATTCGGCAAAATGCCATCTTTGATGCCGATCAGGCTTTGACCGCCAGTCCTGATGCAAGGTTTAGAAGTTGTCGTGACAGCTCTCAAGGGATYAAGTTCAATAATACTAATTTCTCTTCAGGGAGTTGGTATCCAAGACTCACGAAAGGATTAACTTTCATGGTTTCCGAAGCTATCCCTAAAACTTGCGGGCAAGGGACTCAGTTGGTGTTTACCAAAGGTCGATGGTTGGCGATTTTCCCTGAACCAGTTGCCGTTACCCCAACTGAAGCGAATGGCGTAATTGCATTAGACCCGGGCGTCCGAACTTTTATGACCGGGTTTGATGGTTCACGATTTCTGGAATTGGGCTCCGGAGATATAGGACGCATTACTCGGTTATGTCAACATTTGGATGATTTGATGAGCCGAATCGCCAAGGAACTTAATCGTTCACGGCGACGCCGGATGAGGCAAGCGGCTCAACGAATGAGAACTAAAATCCGGAATTTAGTGGATGAGGCCCACAAGCAAATTGCTCATTACTTGACTAATGACTACAGCATAATTTTTCTGCCCACCTTCGAGACTTCCAACATGGTTGCCAAAGCCAAGCGGAAAATCAAATCCAAGACTGCCCGAGCCATGCTGACATGGGCGCATTATCGATTCAAACTAACCCTGAGACATCAAGCCGAGATAACTCGAACCACAGTTGTAGATGTGACCTAAGAATACACCAGCAAAACCTGTACTCACTGTGGTCATGTGCATTCCCAGCTAGGTGGCTCAAAAGTGTTCTGATGTCCTGAGTGTGGGTTCACTCTACCCAGGGACTGGAACGGTGCTTTTGGAATCTTTCTAAAAGCTTTGCGGGATACCGCCTCTGTTACCTTAACGGGTAATAGTGCTATCGTCGCATTGTCAGGCAATAGCCGGATAAATGTCGCGTAAATGTATCAGTTCGGATGATTTGTGGTGCGTCAGGTCAGATTTTTCTGGTATTAATTATTAGAAATTTTTCTGACGCACCCTACCATGAGGTCAAAGAGAAACAATCAGATAGCCATTTTGAAATTTAGCCCCAGTTACAGGTTGACCAGTCAGGGAAGGAGGTAGCAAAATATTACGGCGTTGATCTCCAGCCTCAATAGTCAGTTCAGGACCATATTGGGTGAGTTTGATCTGTTTTTTATCAAATCCTGGTAAAAATAGGGTGACATGACGGCGCGCGACATCAATAGAGATGGAACGCGGGGCGCTGGTTGCCCCGCTAAAGTCCGGTAGGGCTTTGATTAAAGTTTCCCAGTTGGAAGCAGCTTCTGGAATGGCTGTAACCGTCAGGGGGGCGAAGCTGTCAGCCAAATAGCTGGTTTGTTGGCTCCGGTTGAGGAGAATACCACCCACAGTTAAGCCTACCTGTTGAGCGCTTCCCCATAGGTAACTAGCCGTAGCCTGCGCCACTTCATCTTCCGTAGTCACCAGATAAGCACTAACTCGGTTAGGGTCTGATACTGCGGATTTTCCCTGTTCCAGAACATTGCTCATTTCTTTAGTAGGTCCGGCGAAGGTATCCCCAGAGATATCAACACTTAACACCGTACTAGCAATGGGTTGCACAAATGGAGATAGTGCTTTTCCTAAGTCCGAGTCCAGAAATACCTGCCGAAATCTTCGGATGTACCAACTGAGAATTTCTGGCATTCCCAGCATCCTTAATGTTTCCTGGCTATTATTGCCATCATAGACGATCGCATCATAATCGCCACTATTGTCATATTCTCTCAGAGCATTGAGGGCTAGGGCGCTATCCATTCCTGGTAATACCCCCAACTCCTGACCGTAGACATTCTTAAAAAAAGGAGTGCGTAGGTATTGCGCCTCTATGGTCTTGACTTGTTCCCAACTGCTTTCTAGTAAAGCAGCGCACTGGAATTGTACTGCTTTGAGGTTGGTTTCTACAGGGGTGGGTAACGTAGTCAACTTCGTTCCCAGTAGCAGTCCTGGTGCTGGCCCGCTGTCCGAGGTAGCCAGTAAAACCCTTTTACCTTCGGCGGCGAGTCCCTTCGCCGCAGCGATCGCAATTGTACTTCTACCTGTACCACCCTTACCCAAAAATGTCAGAATCACAGCCATCAATGATTTCCTATATGGTTGGCGATCGCGCAGTCTAGGTTCACCTCACCCCCCCATGAGAGGCGATATATGCTACCTAAGCCTGACGCGATCGTTCAATAGATCAGTTATTTATCCTATCCCAGGAACCGCACCTGAGCTGCTGATCGCCGATAATCCATTGTCAAGCGCCCATTATTCTAGCTCATCTTCAAAAAACCAAGTCGATAGGCTATTGTCAAATTGGACGACAAAACCAATGCCACTGCCATCGACCATTTTAAAGCCTTTGACAGTTCCAAATGGATTTTGCTTGAGTTGATTAACGATATTTCCCGGTATGCGATCTCTGATGCGCCGGACCTTTACTCGTTGACCGATTTCGATTGCCACTTCCAGTGTTCTCCTTGGCTATTGAACCAATCCACAGTTTATCAGTTATCCGGTCTCCCTTTTTAGTAGTTGTGTTGAATAACCAAAGTGTTTAAGCTATTTGTTGGTTAATTACAATGCACGAAAATCATGGATATTGTCGAATTTTTTGAGTTGAGTGCGGGAAAGTGGTTTTCTCAGCGGACTGTACACAATTTGACTTCCGGTAACCTCGAGGCTGGTAAATCTAATTTGGTCATGGAAGCCCTTGCCCCTGATCATGCTATAGTTACAGACATCTGCTCCAGCCACGGGGTTGATGCCGGATTGGTAGCTAAGGGTTTACAGTTAACTTGGGAAGGCACTATAGAATCAAATCCTGATCAGCAACGAGGTTCAGCCGTTTTAGTTACAATATGCGATCGCTCAACTCCCCTACAAGGAAAACTTTTGCAGCAGCAACAAGCCCATGGCCAGAATCAATCCTTAATCGGTCGTTATCTCATGGGTAAGGATGATGTTTTGACCTTGTCGATCGAGTCTGATCAGTTTAAAGCCGAGGAGAGGATCTGGTATTTGATTCCTAATCTACGCCTGCGAACCAGTATTGTTAATTATAATAATGGATTGGCTTTGGCTTCTTTTTGCTCAGAAATTCGCATGGGTTTAACGTAAAAAATCACCCCCAATAACCGGTTTAATATTCCCGGGGTAATCAGCCCCTACATCATAATTGACAATTGACAATTGATAATTGATAGTTACCCCAGCTAAATTGCTCCCCCTCGTAGAGACAAGCCACCCCTTGTCTCTGCTTTTACATATAGTCTATTGACTATTTTCCACAATGGCTTGCAATTTGGCACAAAAGTCTGAGTAGTGAAGCGGCAAAGTCGGGGTTTTCTCGCTAATTGGCAGAGATTCAATAACTGCTTCTTCATGGTCTAGGATTTCATGGTCTAGGATTTCATTCTCAGGCTTTTGTTGATTGGTTTCTGGTGTGTTATTGTGGACAATTTTATAATCTTCAAAAGCATGAGGTAACTTATTACAAATTAACCGCTCAAACTCCGAGTTAAAGTGATAAATGGGCTGATTGCGACGTTTCCACATTTCTAGTATTTGCTGAACAGAAATAGATTTATAACGCCCCAAATAGAGGGCTTCAATCACAGCAAGATGCAGCCAATTCACATCATATATTTCCGACCACTTGCTAATAATTTGATTTGCGGAATTTCCATCTAGGTCAAAACTGTAATGATTAAGCAGGACTTGGGCTTGTTCTGCGGGTGATAGGCTCATAGGGCTAATCATCAAAAGGGGGTGAGTCCCCAGTCCAGTTAAAATCACTAATCCTAAGACTGAAACTTCCCAGTCTTTGGACAGGATTAATTCTGAGGATGACACCATAGGTGCGCCGACTGTATTCTAAAGTAAATTCATTATTTAACGCTAAACCGCTATCTAAATTAATGGCTGATTCTACACCACCCCTTAACCCCCCATAAATTTGCTGAACTAATCCCAAAGTCAGGATTCTTTGGTCTACCATGCGATCGAATAAAAACGGAGATGCACCATCGATCGCCACTTGAGTATAGAATAAACTGAAACCCGTATAGTCCAGATAACTGCGGGAAAAATGCCCTAGCTGTCCTTGGATGCCCACACTACTACTAAGATAGAATTGGGATTCATCCTCAGAATACAAACTAGCTGAACCTCTAGCAATTCCCACCAGACGCACAAACGGGATAACAGGTCTGGGAGTGTATCTCAGTCCCTCCGAAGCCGTAGCAGGGAGAGCGGAACCATTCCATAGGGGAATTGGATAGATCAGAGTCCCAACCGTTTGAAAGCGTTGGCGGTTGATGCGATCATTTTCGCGTTCCGCCTCCAGAAGGTCAAAGCGATCGGTATTCGCTTCTATGGCTTGGTAGCCTGTTTGAAAATTAACATATCCTCCTGATGGTCCGATCAAGATATTAGGTACCGTCAGAACCGCCCCAAAACTACGGTGTACGGTTTGTGACCCCAGAGTTCCGTTAAATATCCGTTCCCGATAGCTATATTCCCCCGTGAGCGTGTAATCTTCTAATGATTGGCGAACCCTTAATCTCGCCCGATAGGCGTTTTCCCCTAGGTCTGGGAAGTCTTCAAAGTTACTAATTTTTAACTGTCCCTCTATAGAAGTAGTCGGGGTAATGCGACCAGATAAACGGGTGTTTAAGCCATAAAATCGAGGGTCAAGTGGCGATAAACCTTCCGAAATAGCCCGCTGTACTAACACCTGGGGAGCCACTTTTAATTCTAACGGTCCTAATTCAATCGGCGTTAGGTTCCACTGGACAAAATAACCATCGAGGTCTCTTAGGTCATAGCCAAATTCTAGGGGACTCGGTTCCCTTTGGCGACGGTCAATAATAGTGCGATCGCGAAATAGCGGTATCGAGAAGCGTTGGTCGAACACTAAACGCGATCGACTCGTCAGCAATTCATCTTGTAGGGGAGAGATCCGCCTTAATTGAGCATTATCCGCCCTCAGTTCCAATTCGGGAGGCGAAAAAGGGTCATTAGTAATGCGGATATTAGTAGCCTCCCATTCTCCGTTAGGTTGAATATCGATCCGTTCAGCTTCAAACCTTAAACGATTTACAGTCCCCCCAACTTGTGGGAAACCAGCACCAGTTACCTGGATTTGAGTCTCTCCGGTAGTGGTAACTTCCGTCACCGGTTGCGCTTCCGTCAGGGTATCTGACAGAGACCCCGAAAAAATCGGCGCAGGGGTCAGGTTGGTTGGTTGTTCTATGTCAAAGTCAGAAGCAGTCGATTGGGTCACAACCACCCCTCTCGCTTCGTAGATAACTCCCGTACTACGCACAAAGTTATATTCCATCTGGCTCCCCTGAACCAGTTGTTCCCCCCTTTGTAGGGCGACATTTCCCCTGGCGGCGGTTTGACGGGTGTTCAGGTTGACTTGGGCTTGCTCCGCTTCGATTAGGGTTTCTCTAAATCTGATTCTGACATTCCCTCTAGCCGTGATGATTTGTCGCTGTTGGTCAAATTCCTGTTCGGCGGCTGTGACTTCCACTAAGTCTGTCGGCGGAATTACTGGTATAGGAATGTTATCTGACCGGGTAGGTTCTGTTTGGGCTAGGTATAGGGGACGATGGCGATCGAAAGGTGTAAATTGTTCGCTGCTATTAATCCCGTAACTCCATGAAGATGCGATCGCATTTTGGGAAAATTCTTCACCAAGAAACCCCCTTTCTATGGGAGTTGTGGGTGAATACTCAAAAATATCCCTAGAAACCTCGTTTCTGGGAATTAGATACAATTGCGTTTTCCCGTAAATATCTGACCAGTTACGGGTCATCGGCTCACCCAGAAGCGCTGCTGATGATTCCCGGTGAATTTCCGAGCTTCGGCTTGATGGTAGAACGTAGGAGATTGTTTGATTATGCTGTATATATCCGTTTGAACCAGACTCCGATTGATTCCAACTCTGATATGACGGGGGTTGATTCGGGCTAGGGTTAACAAGGGTTTCGATAATCGCTGGTGGTTCAGGAGGTGGGACCGGATAGGGCATAGTTTACTGAAAAACTCGGTTCTAACATATTCGCATCATATCAAGTCCGCTTCACGCAGTATATCTACTTATCCCAGCCGGATCTCTTGCGTCACCCCAAACGGCGGGCCCGTCAATCTTCTCGCCCCCAGATAGTCGCCGCCGTGGAACCCACAGAGCCAAGACAGAGGGCGGGCCCGTCAATCTTCTCGCCCCCAGATAGGCTGAACATTGGAACCCACCCCTACATGATTATCCATTATCCGTAAATGCTCTCGGAACTGGAGGATGAGGAATCTGGGCTACTACCTTTCACCCTGGCTTTAGCTTTAGCCGCACTGCGCTTGAGAGCCTGTAAACGTGCTTCGTAACGGGCTCTTTGTCGCTTTTTGGGTGTTTGTTCAATTAACGTCTTTAAGGCACTACCAAGGCTCTTGTAGGCGTTGGGGAGTGTATAGCCAAAACGAGATGCGATCGCGATCGCCTTTTCATCAGCTTCGATCGCTTCCACCAGGGTTCGCTCCCCATTATTTTTCTGATACAACCGATAGCCAGAAACTCCACACAGAGCCAGAGCCAGTAATAACAGCAGTCCATCCTGTACCCACAGTTCTCCCACCGCACCCCCTAAACCAATAGCTAGGGCTGCCATTTCCCAGCCATCTCTGGGGATAGTATCATTTTGAATGCGGGCGACTTCGTGCCAAAATAACAGGTTGCGCTGGTCTAGGGCTAGTTGTTCCCAGCGAACTAAATCAATTTGAATCTCTACTTGATCTTTGCCAATTTCTTCTGAGCGAATCAATAGTGGGTTAACCTCAATGGTTTTCTCCACAGTTACCCAACTCTGCAATTCAGGGGGTAGCAAACTTTTCAGTCGCCGGAGTTCGCTCATTTCAGATCTGGCGGTCGAGGTTGCGTATGATGTCATAGTTCCGGCTGTATGCAGTTTATATCTATTCTGACACACCCGCCAATTAGCGACAATTATCCAGTTAAACTGTGGCAGGAATTGGCGCGGTTCTTACCATAATACCCGTTTTTTGCTGAATTTCTTGGGCGAACTCGTGCAGAATTTCGGGATCTACGCAGCGCAGCGATCGCACTTGATAAGGACGATTGGCCCTTGATGTATGGTTTTCACGACCATCGAATTGTCGTTGTACTGGTTTAGGACGCTTAGGGGTGTTTAATTGGATTTCCCTAGGTGCAACAGCAGCCATTAAACTAATATACTCTCTCCTGGTGGACTCGTCCCAAGGACAAAGCAGCATCGTTTGAATCCCTATTTCCCCCTGATAGTCCTGGCGAAACTCCAAAAGTCCTGCCATGATCTCGTTGAAGTCTATACCGGGGACAGGTCGGTTCACCCGTCTTAGTTGGTCTGATGATACCCCATCTAGTTTGATAGATACCTTATCTGCGATCGCCAAATCCGATCGCACCTGGGGGTCATTTAACGTAGTACCATTAGTCAGAACTAGAGTAGGGCGATCGCTCAACCTCTTAATTCCCGTTAAAATTTCTCCCAAATTCGCCGCCAATGTCGGTTCACCACTACCACTGAGGGTAATCACATCTACCGACCTGGGGGCAAAATTTTCTAGGCTGGTCAAAATCTCCGCTGTAGGTACATAAACTTGGCGATCGCTCGTTTTCTGTTCAATTTCCCCAAGCTGACAGTAAACGCAGTTAAATGAACAGGTCGAAACCACCCCAATTGGGTCAATTCCTAGCGATCGTCCATAACGCCAGGAAGACACCGGACCATAAACCGGGGTGAATGGGTTTAATGCAATTGTCGAATCGCTCATCATCATATATTTATCCCCAAACGGGTATCAATAAGAGTCCCACTAACTATCAGGTGGGATCTCTCATTATTACTATTCTTCCTCTAATTCAGCAAAATTAACCACTTTACCGTTTTCTTCCACCTGAATCAGATGAATGTGTTTATATCCTAGTTTAATATCAAACTGATCACCCGATTGCAATCCCATTTCCTTAGTATAAGTCGAGCCGATCACAATTTGACCATTTTTGTGAACACTGACCGTATAGGTAGCATCCCGACCCCTACCGTACTTGGGAGTCTCCGAATTAAAGGGAATCCCCCTCGCTTTCAGTAAAGCATCGTAAAAATCAGTCAGATTCACCCTGACTTGACCATCTTTTATCGTGTAATAACCGCACAGTCTGGCGGTTTCTCGCCGGGTAGTATCAGAAAGTTCTTTGACTTTTTGAAGCAAATCCTTTCCTACTAACGGAGTTGTTGCTGCTTGTGACATTGCGAAAATACCTTTTCTAACTGGGAAGTATTAATAAACTTACTCTGTAGCATTCCTTAATTATCTATGAACCAGTAAACCTTCTCAAGTTGAGTCAACCATTTCCTTAGTCAGGTAATGGTAACATGATCGGGATTTTTTAGTGATTCAGAGTTAAGTAAGGATCGCTGATGCAGTTTTTGACCGCATCAAAAACCATAATATCCTTAAAACAATCATTTTGACAAATACAGTTTGAGTATCGGTATCTAGTATCCTCTTTCGATATATACAATCCAATATAAATCATTTTTGATATGTAAATCATCAAATTTGGGCTATTTAAGATAAATTCCAGCTATAGCCACAGTTAGACAATTTTCTGTAATTATGGTCTAATCCAAGTTCTAAAAAAGCCTGTTACACTTATCCAAGTTCTAAAAAAGCCTGTTACACTTATCCAAGTTCTAAAAAAGCCTGTTACAAATTAGCATATCCGCGCCAGGCAGATGAGGGAGGGGAAACAGTATAGCAGCCCGATCAAACTATACTGAACTTCCTACCCGGAGAGTAAATAGGTGATAATACTCTCTATGTTATTGATGCAAGCCGAGGTGACGCTGAATGTGTTTCAGGGTTTGATAAATTTCGGGGAGTCGTTTACGAATGGCGGAATTTTTCAGATAAAGTTTATTGTCAATGGCTGGGGAGTCTGAAACCACAGCGCCTGGTTTAACATCACTGTGAATACCAGCTTGGGCGGTGGCGATCGCACCTTTACCAATTTTAGCTTGATTAGCAATTCCCACCTGACCAGCGAGAATCACCCGATCGCCAACAGTGACACCACCTGCTAACCCCACCTGGGCGGCGAAAGCACAGCCACAACCAATTTTACAGCCATGACCAATATGGACTAAATTATCTAATTTGGTCTGGCTACCGATGCGAGTTTCTCCCACCGCTGGACGATCTATGGTGCTGTTACACCCGACACTCACCCCATCTTCAAGTACCGTAATTCCTGATTGTTGCATCTGTAACCAACCTTCTGGGGTAGGGACAAAGCCAAAGCCTTCAGCGCCAATGACTGCGCCACTATGAATAGTGCAATCTGCCCCAATCTCAGTACGTTCGTGGATGGTACAGTTAGCATGGAGTATTGTGCGATCGCCAATTTTCACTTGAGGATAAATCACCACATTGGGATGAATACAGACATCATCGCCAATTTTTGCCCCAGACCGAATCACTACATGGGGACCAATATGCACCCGGGAACCCAGTTTAACATCAGGTGCAATGGTTGCTGTGGGGTGAATTTCCGGCCGAGGATGATAGGGTTGATAAAATAAGGCGATCGCCCTCGCAAATAGCAACCGTGGGGATTCTGTGGACATCCAAGCTAGTCCTTGTGCGATCGCTTGGGCTTGTAAAGCCTCATCAACAGGCAAAATTACCGCATCAGCTTGGGTAGTAGCCAAATAAGCAGCAAACTTTTGTCCTTCGATATAACTGAGAGTACCAGCCTGAGCCTCATCAATGGCTGCTACACCATGAATAACCGGATCTATGCGATCGCGATCTTCGAGACTGTGGCTAACTACTCCATCTTTTAATTGCTGTAGGACATCACTAAATTTCATAGCTCATCAAAGTTATAGTCACCTTTAGAGAATAGCCAATCTGTGTGCGTCACAGGACATTCCGGGGCTGGTTTTCCCGAAAGCTAACCGACTTCAACCGACCTGACAGGGAAAACCGATAGCTTTTGGGTTGTTGTTGATGTCATGACGCTAGGTTATCGCCATGAGTCAGTTTTGCGGTATAGTATGGGGATGCTGTGCGATTGCAGCTTTTTGAATGGCAGGGGTAGGCTGCTAAAACCTATCTCTACCCCTAATAGGAGTTGATCATGACGGATAAACACCAGCGCGATATGCGTCGTCATGCTGCCGAAGAGTTCGTTAAATCCTTTCAACAGGAGTTACTTGAGGCATTCCAACAAGAAAATGAGTCATCGGAGGAAGCCCCCTCTCTGGATCATTCCCCCGTGGAACCCCGGAGAGATAATTACCCTTCGAGTCCTATTAGTCTGTCAGAACTTGAGGAGGCTATTTCGGACATTGAGCAGTTTTTGGAAAGCCAACGGGAACACCCCTCTAGTTCAGAGACTCTCCGGGAAACAAAATCAGAGCAAGATTAACTGGAAGGCGGGTTAAGTGTACAGTCGTTGACGCTGCGCCTCATATAATATCAACGCTGCACAAATAGCCACATTCAGAGATTCAACATTCCCCAACAGAGGGACCCTAATATGATAGTCCGCTAGGCTGGTTAAATCTGGGGATAAGCCAGAACCCTCATTTCCTAAGACGATCGCTGTCGGTTGGCGCAAGTCAATTTCCCAGTAACTTAGGGAAGCGTCCGCGCGGGTAGCCACAATTTGTATACCCTGTTTCTGAATATCACTTAGTTGGGTGATTAGGTCTGAATGCACCGCTATGGGAACCTCAAACCAAGCACCAGCAGAAGCACGGAGGACTTTGGGATGGGTTGGATCAACGCTATCACTACTTAACCATAATCCCTCAACTCCCGCCGCTGTGGCTGTACGGATCATTGTTCCTAGGTTGCCAGGATCTTGCACCGTTTCTAGGACTAGCCCTAAACTGGTGATGGGAACTGGGGTTTGGTCTCGGCGGCGGGCGATCGCTACTACTCCATCAGGGTTAACTGTGGTCGTCATAGCCGCTATCAGGCGATCGCTTACCTGTTCAGTGCGATCGGCCCTTTTTACCGCCAATTCCCACAGGTCTCGGTGACGTTCCTCCCATTGGGGAGTACAGCAAACCGCCATGATATCCCAATTCACAGCACAAGCTGCTTCTACTAGGTGGGTTCCTTCTAAGATAAATAGTCCCTCCTCTCGTCTTCCTNTTCGCTGTATGTAACTGCCGAATCTGCTTAACTAAGGGGTTTTGTGGGCTGGTTAGCATTTAATTTTATGTGGGGGCGCAAATTTGATTTTGCCATCCTAACCTCACTCAGTCAACTAACCTATTTACCTAATGATCAGGCTTTGTTAATTTTTGTTGCAAAAAATTAATAAATGTTAAAATTTTTCCGTTTTGGGGGATGTGGGTAGCTTTTTTTATTGACTTGGGTTATATTAATAATATAATTGGAATATTTGCCCAAAAAATATTTTTTATCCCAAACAATTATAATTTTTATGTCAAGATAATAGCAGGAAATCGCTGCCTCTGTCAACCCCTGTCGAGGAATATGGGCTGCTGTTTTGAAAAAAGATGATAATCGGGGCTTGGTTATCGGGGCTTGGTTATCGGGGCTTGGTTAAGGTGTTCCCTGGTGAATATGCGATCGCTCATTGCTATATCAAAACCTCATATTCCTAGCCTGTGCTTGCGCCTCCTGTACTTGTCGTTTCTGTTCCTCTGTAGCTAGGTTTTGCTGTTCGTCTAGCTGGTTTTGTTGGTTGAGGAAGTTCTGGAAGTTCTGCTGCT
>NZ_PKGG01000299.1:0-4918 GCF_046480465.1 Arthrospira sp. PCC 8006 | reverse complement strand
ATTTCCAAAACTGTGGGTGGGTATGGCCGTTACCCGCAACTCTGTTTCTTAATTTCTCGTTATGTTAAGGATGGTTACGAATGGTTACAGAGTATATTGACCTTGGGTTTCCTTCCTTGATTTGGTATCTTATTGATACAAATCGTTGGGACATATAAGCAGTTATGGGGATGGTCAGAGGCGAGCCTCTTGTATTCAGCCAAGGGGATGAAATCGCCATCAGGCAGTTATTTCGGGTATTGCAACCCTATTTCATGCCTGAACGTCTCGCACCTTAATATGCACTATGCGGGAATTGTGTTCAACCGTATCATTAGACAGGGAGATATCAGTCAAGACTGCTATAATGTATTTTATTAATTTACTTTTGAGGGACTTTATGAGTGATTTATTCAAGGGATTTGAGCAGTTGCTAGAGTTAGTAAAAGCTCTAGAGGAAAAAGTTGAAAATGGAGAAATTAAAACTGATATTCAGTTTAACTCACGCTCATTAAGCAGTATTCCCAGAACGGGTAATATTCCCCGTACTAATAATAATACAACTAGTAATGTTGGTACTACTTCCATTCGTACCCCATCTTCCCCAGCACGTGATACAGGTGCATCTGACCCAAATGTACAACCTGAAGGTAATTTAGGTATAACCCTCAAAGATATTGGGGGATTGAACCAAGAACTCAAAGAACTCAAAGAACTGATTGCTATTCCTTTAAAACGCCCTGACCTGCTAGTTAAGTTAGGACTCGAACCTACACATGGGGTGTTATTAGTTGGTCCCCCCGGTACTGGCAAAACACTCACAGCTCGTGCGTTAGCTGAAGAACTCGGGGTTAACTACATTGCCCTTGTTGGGCCTGAAGTCATCACCAAATATTATGGTGAAGCAGAGCAAAAACTGCGGGCTATTTTTGAAAAAGCTGCCAAAAATGCTCCCTGTATTATCTTTATTGACGAAATTGATAGCTTGGCCCCAGACCGTAGTGCAGTAGAAGGGGAAGTAGAAAAGCGTTTAGTTGCCCAACTATTGAGCCTCATGGATGGTTTCTCCCAGAACAAAGGCGTGATTTTACTCGGAGCTACTAATCGCCCTGATCATCTTGACCCAGCTCTACGCCGTCCTGGACGATTCGACAGAGAAATTCAGTTTCGAGTTCCAGATATCAATGGGCGCAAAGAAATTCTGCAAGTGCTGACTCGTACTATGCCCTTAGATGATTCAGTTGATCTGGAGTTTATTGCCGATCGCACCGTGGGATTTGTGGGGGCTGACTTAAAAGCTGTCTGTCAAAAAGCCGCATACACAGCTTTACGCCGTCAGGTTCCTTCCATTGATATGCAAATTCCAGAAGATATCGCGGTAGAGCAATCCGATTTCTTGCAGGCTCTCAAGGAAATCAAACCAGCAGTACTTCGTAGCATGGAAGTTGAAGTTCCTCATGTGGAATGGGAAGATATTGGCGGCTTGGAAACCATAAAACAGACCTTGCGGGAATCTGTGGAAGGGGCTTTGTTGTACCCAGAACTCTACAAAGAAACAAAAGCCAGAGCGCCCAAAGGAATACTGTTGTGGGGTCCTCCCGGTACTGGTAAAACATTATTAGCCAAGGCTGTGGCTTCTCAAGCCCGAGCTAACTTTATTGGTATTAATGGACCAGATTTACTCAGCCGTTGGGTGGGAGCCAGTGAACAGGCGGTAAGAGAATTATTTGCTAAAGCCCGACAAGCAGATCCCTGTGTAATATTTATCGATGAACTGGATACATTAGCTCCAGCACGGGGAACTTACACTGGTGATTCTGGGGTAAGTAACAGGGTAGTGGGGCAATTACTGACGGAGTTAGATGGTTTAGAATCGGGGTCTAACATTTTGGTAATTGGGGCTACCAATCGTCCTGATGCCATAGACCCTGCTTTGTTACGTGCAGGACGGTTAGATTTACAATTGAAGGTAGATTTACCAAATTTAGATAGTCGGTTCAAGATTTTACAAGTTTACAATCAGGGCAGACCTCTGTTAAATGTGGACTTGGAACATTGGGCTAAGATAACAGAAGGTTGGAATGGTGCAGATTTAGTATTACTCTGCAATCAAGCCGCTGTAGGAGCAATTCGCCGTTTTAGGTCTCAAGGTGAAACAGATACTGCTGCGATCAAGATTACTGTTGATGATTTCCAAGCTTCTTATGAAGCTTTAAGCCAGCAACGTACAGTTTAGTTCAACCTACGCTTTGGGGCAATTTATAAATTGCCCTAATCCTCTGCTTAAAGAACTGCACAAGCGGCGGGTCGCCCGTACGCCAGAACTCGCTAAGCGCTAAATTGGACGCAATGAGGACAGACCACTAAAACCTGGTACGCAGTAATGTTTCCGTCCCCTGACTGGGAATTGGTAGGGTTGGACTCTATAGGTTTGAATATTTTATCGAAAATTTTGGGTTTAAAACCCCGTCGTTCTACGACGGCTTTTCTTGGTTTTTAATGTAAGACTTCAGAACCTCTAATGGTGCGCCACCGATTGAAGATACAAAATAACTAGGCGACCATAAAGATTCTTTTCCGTAGGGTTTAGGGAATCTGGCTTGCCCATATCTACGACTGTCAACTCCTTTTAAAGCATTTACTATGACAGAAATAGAGAGTTGAGGAGGGTATTCAACTAAGGTATGAATATGGTCTGACTCCCCATTAAATTCCAGCACTTGAAAATTCATTTTTTCAGCCACTTCTCTAAAAGACTTCAGGATTAACATCCGGCTCTCCACTGTCAAGATTTGGCGACGATACTTAGTCACACAGACCAAATGAATCTTTAAATCCGAAACAGACGCTCTTTTCGTCAAAGGGTTGACATCTACCAGACTCCTAGCTATAGTTAATACAGACCAATACAATTTGACAGTATGAAGCTAAGATATCGATATCGAATTTACCCAACAGACCAACAAAAGAGATTGATGTCTCAATTGTTCGGACGCTGTCGGGTAATATTTAACGATGCCTTAGCATATTGTCAATAACAATAGCGTGCGGGTAACAAAAAGCCTAAGTTAAAGGAACTTTCTCAAAGACTTACAGAACTCAAAAAAACCGAGGAGAAAATCTGGTTGGGAGAAGTTTCTTCTATTCCCTTACAACAGTCTTTAAGAGATTTAGAGCAGGCTTACTCTAACTTTTTAAAATCCTGTAAAGGACAAAGAAAAGGTAAGAAAGTTAAACCTCCCAAGTTTAAAAAGCGTAAATCTAAGCAATCCGCTAGATTTATGGATCATGGTTTTAAACACCTTAATTCCGATTACATTTACATCGCTAAAATTGGTGATATTAAAGTAGTCTGGAGTAGAGAGTTACCCACAAAACCTTCTAGTGCTACCTTAATCAAAGACAGTGCTGATAGGTATTTTGTCAGTTTTGTTGTTGAGTTTAATCCTCAACCCTTACCGGAAAACCAAAATTCTGTAGGAATTGATTTAGGAATCACTTATTTTTCCACATTAAGCAATGGTGAGAAAGTTAAATCTCCTAATCCTTTAAAGAAACAACTAAAGCGTTTAAGAAGATGACAACGTAATTGGTCGAGGAAACAGAAAGGCAGTCAAAGAAGGGAAGTTGCTAGAAAGAAATTAGCTAAACTTCACGCCAAGATTTCTGATACCAGAAACGATTTTCTTCAGAAATTGTCAACTCGGATTATTCGTGAAAACCAAACGATAGTCTTGGAAGATTTAAAGGTTTCAGGGATGATGAAAAACCGAAAACTATCCCGTGCTATTTCGGATTTGGGTTGGCGCAGTTTGAGAACAATGCTAGAAGTTAAATCTGTTATGTACGGGCGTGATTTTCGTGTCATTGATAGATGGATTCCCACTTCTCAAACCGGTTCTGGCTGCGGTTTTCGCGGTGGTAAAAAAGAATTAAATATCAGAGAGTGGACTTGTTTAAATTGTGGCACATCTCACGATAGAGATGTTAACGCTGCGATTAATATTAAGGTCGCCGGAGGGCATTTGGAGACTTTAAACGGATGTCGAGAGAGGGTCATACTTTCTGTAAAGAAAGCACATCTCAATGAAGCGTCAACCCGTCCAGCATTTCAACAATTGTCAATCTTTGATTTGTTGAAATAGATGGAATCCCCGTTAGCGCACGCCGGGACGGATAGGCGGATGTCAATACAGTCCTCTGTTTCCTAAAGTGCAACTATTTGCAGTTGGGAAGGAAGGCGACAGGCTCACACAGAGGAAACAGCATATGCAGAGCTGACGATCGCTTTAGTGGTGGTAGGTGTCGCGTTTGAGCGAGTCGTAGTTTGGGGTTGGTTGGCTGTGGGAAACGCAGTTGTCTGGTTTTTGGATACTTAGGCGATCGCATCCCCGTTTAGTTAGTCGTCTTTTAGAGGCTATTGTCCGGTGGGAAGTGCGGTTGTCTGGTTTTCTAATCTTCGAGAACCCCAAGGCAAGCTGAGTAGGGGCGGGTGCGCGATCAGCCACGGGAAAAACCAGCCAACTATATACACCCGCCCGCGGGTGCGCGATCAGCCACGGGAAAAACCAGCCAACTATATACACCCGCCCGCGGGTGCGCGATCAGCCACGGGAAAAACCAGCCAACTATATACACCCGCCCGCGGGTGCGCGATCAGCCACGGGAAAAACCAGCCAACTATATACACCCGCCCGCGGGTGCGCGATCAGCCATCGGAAACACCAGCACCACTCGCACACAGACCATGCCTTGGCAGCGAAACGCCCAGAGACCCAGCGAACAGAGGAAAAACCAGCCAACCCCATACACCAATTATTAATTATTAATTATTAATTATTAATTCCAGCCAACTATATACACYCGCCCCATAGGWSCSAAACACCAGCACCACTCGCACACAGCTCTGCCCCTTGCACGGTACGGCTACAACACTGGT
>NZ_PKGG01000437.1:0-1700 GCF_046480465.1 Arthrospira sp. PCC 8006 | reverse complement strand
GTTTTTCAAAATCTTCAGCATTTCTAATATCACCATGAAAAAACGTGCACTCATGTTCCAGTATTCGTGATAAAATAAGTTCCGAACCACGTCGAACTAAATTATCGAAACATGTAATTTCATGGCCTTGAGATTTTAAATAAATTGCCAGATTTGATCCTAAAAAACCACATCCGCCCGTAATTAAAATTTTCATTAATGATTAAATTTATAAGTTAATAATATTTTGATACAAGAATTAAATCCATAGCAAATCCTCAGTTGATTTTCTATAGTCATCACCTTTAGACTCCTCCAATCCAAAGTCCGAAAAAACCATCAACACACTACCCTCTTCCAAAGCTTCAAATCCATTATAGTATCCTCTTGGTATTTTCAAAACCTTACTTTCAGTATCTTTCAGATAATATTCCTTTTTTTCAAGGGTATCCATTTTTATAGTCTTCACCAAGAAACTCCCTTTTGCTGCATAAAACCATTTGGTTTCTTTTTTATGTCCTTGCCAAGCTCTAATAACTCCAAGTTTCGGTTCAATGCAGTACATGCGTACTACCCTAACCATAACGAAGTCGTTTACGAATCGGACGGTGCCTCGGGAATCAGTATGGGTGTTGCCGGTTATGAGCATTTGAAAATGTGAACTGTGAACTGTGAACTGTGAGCTGTGAACTGTGAGCTGTGAGCTGTGAACTGTGAACTGTGAGCTGTGAACTGTGAGCTGTGAGCTGTGAACTGTGAGCTGTGAGCTGTGAACTGTGAACTGTGAGCTGTCAGCTGATTACTGATTACTGATTACTGATTACTGATTACTGATTACTGATTACTGATTACTGTTTACCGATCACTAAACAATAAACTCCTCAACTTCCTCTCCAAACAACTCTTTCCTCACATATCCAAGCTTTCCAACCAACTCCTCAACCTCCTTCACATTAAGCCTTTTGGTATTATGCGAATTGTAATCCTGTATTTCGGATATTTTTGAATCGCCCTCGGAGAAGTAAATGTTATAATTAAGGTCGCGATTATCTGCCGGAATACGGTAGAAATCTCCCATATCCTCAGCCTTGAGCATTTCCTCACGGGTGCACAAGGTTTCAAAAACCTTTTCACCATGACGAGTACCGATAATTTTAACCGGTGACTTTTTGCCTGCAAGATTTTGCAATGCCTCCGCTAAATCCTTGATAGTTGAAGCAGGTGCTTTATTGACAAACAAATCACCAGGATTGCCGTGTTCAAAAGCAAAAAGAACCAATTCAACAGCGTCGTGAAGGCTCATTAAAAAACGTGTCATGCCGGGATCGGTAATAGTTATCTCTTGTCCATTTTTTATTTGCTCAATAAACAGGGGAATAACTGAACCACGAGAAGCCATAACATTACCATATCTCGTAAGACAAACAGTGGTATTTGTCAAAGATCGAGATTCGGCAACTGCTACCTTTTCCATCATAGCTTTAGAAATACCCATAGCATTTATTGGGTAAGCGGCCTTATCCGTGCTCAGACAAATAACCTTCTTCACTTGATTTTGCCCAGCAGCTCGTATCACGTTTTGTGTTCCGACAACATTTGTTTTGACCGCCTCCATTGGAAAAAACTCGCAAGAAGGCACTTGCTTTAAAGCCGCTGCGTGAAAAATATAATCAACTCCTCGAGTAACGGGTTCAACACTTTTAAAATCACGAACATCACCT
>NZ_PKGG01000230.1:0-8058 GCF_046480465.1 Arthrospira sp. PCC 8006 | reverse complement strand
CACACCCTGCAGGAGTTGCTCGATAACAAGTACCAGTTGCTACGAGCGCACTTACCGAAGCGCCAAACCTTCTTTAATGATTTGCGCGCGCTTACCCAGACTGTACTTCGACAGTTGGGACCACCTTCTGACCTTTATGCTTGAGGGTCTCGAGTTAGACATCCCACCCGATAGCAGTTGAATTTCCAAAATGAGAATTGCTGACCACCCCCCAACCAAACACCGATAGGGTAACTCCCTTGTGATAGCAGTCAATAGCAAGCCTATCGGTTCGTTCCTCACCATTGACTGCTATCACGTCGGTCGCACCCCCAAGAGTGTTTGTTCCGGTTGGGGGGAGGRTATGTTTCCAAATCAACCACGACAACAGCAGAAGATAATTCCCCAAGCTATCAAYGTACAAAGATATTAGGCTGTCTTTCTATGGACTAGACCTATAGGTAAACCTATGTGCGATCGCAAAACCTGAACTATCATCTACCGGAACCAACCCGATACCCCTAAACAACTTTTCAACTGGGGTAGATTACCGGGATGGGAATYGAKRSCMAYRTATAGCACCAGACAGGAAAGTTAGGACGTATAATGGAGAGGACGAGATGACTAAGAAGACCAAAAATGCCAGCCCCCTATAGTTACGACCTCAGACAAAAAGTTATTGATGCAATTGAACTAGACGGTATGCCCAAAACAGAAGCCAGTCAAGTTTTCCATGTCAGCCGGAACACCATTAATCTCTGGCTGCAAAGAAAAGCACAGACCGGAGACTTCCTCCCTAAACCTAATCACCGACCTGGCAATAACCACAAAATTACCGACTGGCAAAAATTCAAGGCTTTTGCCCAAGAGCATGGCGAYCAAACCTCCGCTCAAATGGCTGAACTTTGGGATGACGACATCTCTCCTCGCACCATATCCAGAGCCTTGAAGAAAATTGGCTTCACCAGAAAAAAAAACTTACGGCTACCAAGAACGTGATCAGCAACAGCGAGAGGAGTTTATTGCTCAGATTGAACAGATTAAGCAGACGCGCCACGGTGTGGATGTAGGTCCGGCGACCGGTGGGGGTGTTATGGCGAAGACGAGTTTAAAGACTACGTGTGCATATAGTTCTGAAAGAAGAAGGACTAAGCGGTGAAGTCAACACTGTACCACTGACCAATTGGGCATCCACATCGGGAGCCCTATGATGCGAAAGTCTCAAGTACGGTTTTGAATGGGAGGGGATGGGGGCGACCCCATTCTCTACCCTTCCCCCCTGAACATGACTGGACTGATTTTGATGGGGTGCTAGGATAAAACCATCCTTTTCGAGTTACTGGAGCATAATGGCTTTCTATGATTGAAATTTTAGCAGTTCTTTCCGCATCAGCAGCAGGAGGTATGAGAATTGCGCTTCCACTGCTACTAATTGGATTACTGCGAAATAATTTATGGTCTGATGTACCAATTCTTTCGGATCTGTCTCCCAAGGTGGTAATTGGTGTTTTGGTGAGCTGGTCCCTCTTTGAACTTTTCGCCTCGAAACAATTATTAGGACAGCGCATTCTCCAGGTATTTCAACTGGTGTTTAGTCCGGTAGTCGGAGCGATTATGGGTTTGGCGATCGCTGAAGCCAGTTCTTTCCCCTCCTGGGTGTTGTGGTTGCTGGGAATTGTTGGGGGACTTTTGGCTTTAGTCTTACAATTGGTACAAGCCGGATGGTTTTACCGTCTGCGAGGCTTACCTCTATGGGCAATTTTTGTCCAGGATGGTTTGTGTATTGCTCTGGTTATGTTTGCTTTTGATGCTCCTGAACAGGGGGGGTTAATTGCTTTATTCTTGCTCTGGCTCGCTATTCGTAGCTCTACAGAATGGTATAAATGGTATACTCAGCAGGCTAGTAATCGCCATCGTAGCCAGCCTCGACTGGGGAAGCAAGACCCTGATTAAACTAAACTTTAAATACTCACAAGCAAATACTCATACAAAAATCTTAATTAGTGGGTTCACATATTTTTGACACCAGCACTGACACAGATCACAAAATTAAGTGATCTAGTTCATCAACCCTCCTATCTAGTTTTTTAAGCAGCAACAGGACTCAGTTTTCATCATCTCCCCGGTTTCCTTTGTCTCCAGGTAAAAGAGACCCCATCAGCCCCCAGATAGAGTTTTTCAGATTAAATATTGATTATGGGAGCCGATCCGACTACAATTTTTGTGGGCGATACTTTCGAGTTGGTAAGAATATACAATTTATGGGCTCATACCATCAAAGCGATCGCACCTACCTTTATTCTACCTGTAGAAATTTTATGGATATTCAACTCATTAATATCGGCTTTGGCAATATTATCTGTGGTAATCGTGTTATCGCTATTGTTGGCCCAGAATCTGCCCCCATTAAGCGTATCATTACAGATGCACGAGACCGAGGACAACTTATTGATGCTACCTATGGACGCCGCACCAGAGCCGTGATTATTACAGACTCAAATCATGTGGTTCTCTCAGCCATTCAGCCAGAGACAGTCGCTAACCGATTTGTGATTGAGAAAAACGGCACTAATCGCCTTTCATAAACCTATCGAGGTTCACCATTAACTACATTTAAGATGATTGACAGCAAAACTGGCCAACTCATTGTCATTACTGGACCCAGTGGGGTGGGAAAAGGAACCATTATCCGATCGCTCCTTAAAAAACACCCACAACTACATCTTTCCGTTTCTGTAACTACCCGATCTCCCCGTCCCGGAGAAGTCGATGGAAAAGACTATTTTTTCGTAACTCGCGATCGCTTTCAACAAATGGTTCAACAGCAAGAGTTACTAGAATGGGCTGAGTTTGCCGGCAATTTCTACGGGACACCCCGCTTGGCTATAGAACATAAAATTCAGCAGGGAGAGAATGTTCTACTGGAAATCGAACTAGAAGGCGCTAGACAGGTATCACAGACTTTTCCCCAGGCTGTGCGAATTTTTATCCTACCACCTGACCTACAAGAGCTAGAGAACCGTCTGCGAAATCGCGCCACTGACTCCGAAGAGGCGATCGCCCGTCGTATTCAACTAGCTAAAACTGAAATCGCCGCCGCCGGGGAATTTAACCACACCTTAATCAACGACAACCTCGATCGCGCCCTCGCAGAACTCGAAACCCTCTTTTAACAAATAACAAATTCTCTCCCAGACTTATGTTAACTTTTGTAACGAAAAATTAAGTTTTGTTGCGAAAAATTTTTTTCTGGGGGGGCTTGCCTTGGCGGGCGGCTTCTGGTATACTTTTAGATAATGGTAATAGTAACATTTTTAATATTTAGGCACAGATTTGCATTATTTAACTATATGTCAATATCCTACCATTAGTTACCGGTGATTGTCAACCCTTAGCGCTTGGGGCGACAAATTTTTTTTTGAGAGTTTTTCTCAATAACAGCTTAGTTAGAAGGAAGTTAGAAGGAAGAGGGAAGTGGGAAAGCCATGCTCCCGACACCCTCAACCAGCCTAGATCTACTTGAGAGTTGTTTTCGATGCTATGCGGGTTTTCTTGCGTTCGGAGTCGGATAGTTCTTCGCCGGACTGGAGGCGAGTTGCACTACCTTGTAGGACAGTAGCAGCACTATTGTCACCCATTTGTAAAGCCGTTTTAGCCGCCGTTTGTAACATAGTAGCAGCACCGGCACGATCGCCTTGTTGTAGTTTAGTTTCCGCGATTTGAGTTTGTCGGTACTTAGCCAAGGCCAGAATATGTTGTTGAACCTTGGGATCGGAGGTAGGGCGATAATCTCCAATCACATTAGCTTCCACCAAAACAGGTTGAGAATAAAGCCTTTCAATACCCAAAGCGGGGTCATCATAGCGGACTTGAATTTGAGCGATCGCCTGTTTACCGATCGACAAATTGTTAACATAAAGGTTAGCCAAGATAATCCGTTCGGTATCCTTCATTAAATCCCCCAAGCGCACCGCGAGTTGTTCGCCTTCTGGCTGTATAGGAAGTTCAATAGTATCGGGATAAACTTGTGCAATTGGCTTGAGTTGAGCCAAACGGACATTAGGAAAGAAGGAGAATAATAGGTAAGCGTTAGTGAGTCCCACCGATTGCATACGGGTAAACAGACGGCCAAACTCAGCGATCGCCTGTTCGGGATATTCAATATATCCCAAAGCACCGCCACCCGCATCAGCAATTTTCTCCAAAATATCCTGATTCCAGTCGTCTCCAAATCCCAAAGAATTAATAGTTAACTTATATTCGGTGGCGAGTTTGGCTAATTTGAGACAACGTTTATTATCTCCGTGTTCATTTTCGCCGTCAGTCAGTAAAAACCCTTGAGAAATCCGATCCTGTTTACCCTTTCCTAACTCCTCAATTCCCAGCTTGAGACCTTCATCAATAGCAGTTCCCCCGGAACAGCGCAAACCATCAATCTTTTTTTTGATACCATCAGGATCGGCGATGTCCTGATTAGGAACCAATACCTTAGCTCGGTGATCAAAAGCAACTACCGAAATGCGATCGCCTACATTTAAGCGATCGATAAGTTCTTTCGCCGCCTGTTTAACCGTTTCCAAGGGTTGACCATTCATAGACCCACTGTGGTCTAAAATCAAACATAGATTCATGGGAACTTGACCCTCAAACGGATCAGGAACCGCTGAAACCGAAATTGACAGTTGACGCTGATTCGATTCAGGATTTGGGTCTAGGTTCGGATCGTTGAGGGAAGAGTGCAAACTGACTTTCATAGAAGACCTCCGGGATGTGAAAAATCCTATTTGAGTATAGGACGCAACTCAAAATTCAGATGGTCGGTAATTTCCCATCCGGTTATTCACAGGACTGAGCTACGAGTTGCGTTAGTATATAGTCTAACCTCTTTGATGAGTTCATCGGTTTATACTGTGCAATCACCATACTACTACAGCGACAGTTCCATTCGGACACCACCACCAGACCTACCCTCCTTGCTACTCAAGGAAAGGATTATCTATCTAGGGTCGCCTCTAGTTTCCTCAGACGACTATAAGCGACAACTAGGGGTTGATGTAACCAAACTAATTATCGCCCAGTTGCTTTATCTGCAATTTTCCGATCCAGAAAAGCCGATTTTCTTCTATATCAACTCTACCGGAACCTCGTGGTATACCGGAGATGCGATCGGACAAGACACCGAAGCCTTCGCCATTTGCGATACCATCAACTATGTCAAGCCCCCTGTGCATACTATCTGCATTGGTCAGGCTATGGGTACAGCGGCGATGATTCTCTCGGCGGGGACCAAAGGCTGTCGCACCAGTCTCCCCCATGCCACCATTGTTTTAAACCAACCTCGTATGGGGATGGGACGATCTCAAGCTACAGATATCCAAATTAGGGCGAAAGAAGTCCTAGCCAACAAAGCATCTATCTTGGGTATTTTGTCCAAAAATACCGGACAACCTGTCGAAAAAATTGCCAAAGATACCGATCGCATGTTCTATCTAACACCAGAGGCGGCTAAAGAATATGGCTTGATTGATCGGGTTCTCGAAAGCACTAAGGAATTGCCCAAACAATTACCCGTTGGTGTGTAGTAAACTTGCTGGTGCTTACAAATTATGCCTGTCGATGAAGTTCTTCGCGTTCCCTATCAGATTCCTGGTAGTCAATACTGGCAGTGGGTTAACATATATACTCGCTTGAGTCAAGAGCGAATTATTTTTCTGAATCAGCCTCTGACAACCGGTGTCGCTAATTCCTTAGTGTCGTCTATGTTGTATCTTGACTCTGATGATCACAATAAGCCCATCTATATGTACATCAACTCTATTGGTGATCCAGTCCTAGCAGGTATGGCTAATGAGTCGATGGGAATGATGTCAGTTATGGCGGCTTTGGCTGTCTATGACACTATGCAACACATCAAATCTGAGATTGTTACTATCTGTTTGGGTCAAGCCGTGGGGATGGCAGCTTTGTTATTGTCCTGCGGTTCTAAAGGTAAACGGGCTAGTCTTCCTAATTCGATGATTACTCTTTATAACCCCCAAACAGGAACCCAAGGACAAGCTACGGATATTCAAGTAACCGCTGAGGAAATCCTCTCGAAACGGGTTTTAATGATGGATATATTTCACCAAAATACTGGTCAACCCGTTGAGAAACTTACTAAGGATATGAACCGCACTTTTTACATGACCCCTGAACAGGCCAAAGAGTATGGTATCATCGACCGTGTTTTAACAACTCAAAAAAGCTGATTTGATTTCCCTGACCTGTTATGGGAAAACACGCCGGGGAGATTAATTAGAGCCTAATTATCCTCGCCCCCGGCGACAGTGGCAACAGTATCTCCCGCGCAACTACTCTGTTACTAGAGTTAAATGATAATCTGATCGAGACAAGAGGATTAATAATTATGCCTATTGGTGTTCCCAGTGTTCCTTATCGACTTCCTGGTAGTACCTATGAACAGTGGATCGGTATCTATGAAAGACTGTTCCGCGAACGAATTATCTTTTTGTCCGAAGAAGTTGACGATGGTATTGCTAATGCGATCGTGGCTTATATGCTGTATTTGGACTCGGAAGACCCCTCGAAACCCATTTACCTCTATATCAATTCCCCCGGTGGTTCGGTAACTGCAGGTATGGCAATTTACGATACCATGCAATATATCAAGTCTGATGTAGTCACTATCTGCGTGGGTATGGCTGCTTCTATGGGCGCATTTCTACTGGCTGCGGGTACTAAAGGTAAACGGTTAGCCCTCCCCAATGCTAGGATTATGATTCACCAACCTTTGGGGGGTACTCGCGGACAAGCAACTGATATCGAAATTGAGGCTAAAGAAATTCTCCGAATTCGTAAGGTCCTCAATGAGATGTTAGCAGAAAGATCCGGTCAAACTCTCGAAAAAATCGAGAAAGACACCGATCGCGATTACTTTATGTCCGCCGCCGAAGCTCACGAATATGGTTTAATCGATCAGGTCATTGAAGAACGCTCCGTTTAACAATATCCTAAATTTCTGTTAAACTAATTACGCCCGCCTTTCTTGTGGGGCGGGTTCGGTTCTTGACTTAAACTGGGGTAGATTAAACCTAGATGGACACAACGGATTACTATCGCACATTGGGTTTAAGAACAGGGGCGAGTTTGGAAGCGGTCAAGGCTTCCTATCGGAAACTCGCCCGACAATATCATCCTGATGTTAATCAAAATAATCCCCAAGCCCAAGAAAGATTTATCGCCTTAACTGAGGCTTATAAGTTTCTGTTAGATGTCGCTAAACCAGAGTCCGAAATGGCTTGGGCTACTGCCTCTTATACCCAATTTCACCAGGGTACAACCACCCATTTCCCCAGGGTTAAAACTAAGGTCTATCACCCGGAAAACCGGATTCAATTTAACCCGGAACTCTCCGAAACTGAGCAGAAATTGAAGGAAAATTGCTATAAACAATTGCAGCAATTACTCAGATATCAGCGCTTTCCTAGGGCGATCGCTTTAGTGGAAGGACTAGCCCACAGAATCCCCCAAGACCAGGAAATCCGACAGTGGCAGGCTATTACTTATCAACGTTGGGCGCGTCAACTTATCAAAGAACGCCAAACCGATAAAGCCCGCAATTACCTCAAAAAAGCCCTCCGTACTGACCCTCACAATCGCACGCTGTGGGCGGAAGTTGAACGAGATTTTCAATCCCTAGAAAGTGTCTATTCCTAAAGGTTAATTAACCAGGATTCCCCGGCTTTTCTTCCTGGGAAAATATGCCTTTTTTAACATTAAAAAATTTTTTTGGGCTCGGAACCCGCGCCAACCCTTGACAACCACTGGGAACTCATGATAGCATTTGGATATTATAGTTACATAATTGAAATCTATTTACTAAAAATAAAATTAGCAATATTCAAATTATATAAAAAGTGTAGCGCAAGTCGCCCGGAAAAGCAACCCCCCCCAGAAAAAAAATTTTCCCAGCCCCAACTTAACATTTCTTTACATACAGCTTGTTCACCAGTCCCTTAAGACATTGCCCTCACCCTAGGTCTCTCTCCCAGATATAGCACTAGTCAATACGGTTAGGAC
>NZ_PKGG01000347.1:0-3477 GCF_046480465.1 Arthrospira sp. PCC 8006 | reverse complement strand
ATCATAGCAATACAAACAGTATCATGATAAAMTCTTTGGCGGGCATTAAATGCGTCCCATTTATATTAAATTTATGTCGGATAGCGACGGCGATCAATGTGATTTGGGTGGGCTATGATATGATTCTATATATTATAACTCACGAATGCCACTCGCTGTCAACACTTCATTAAGGGTTAATTCCCACTGTGGGAAAGTGGGGGACAAAATGCGATCGCTCTACTCCTGACATGGTAATGATGAACGGTGTTGACATTTCATTAACATTTTCATTGGTCAACGGTGTTGACATTTCATTAACGCACCCTACTCCTTTGTAGGGTGGGTTAGGGTAGCGTAACCCACCGCCAATTGAGAGTAGGAGTGGTGTTGACATTTCATTAACATTTTCATTGGTCAACGGTGTTGACATTTCATTAACGCACCCTACTCCTTCGTAGGGTGCGTTAGGGTAGCGTAACCCACCGCCAATTGAGAGTAGGAGTGGTGTTGACATTTCATTAACATTTTCATTGGTCAACGGTGTTGACATTTCATTAACGCACCACTAGGGACTGCCTGAAGTCGTTATATGCTACAGTTTACAAGTCTGTGCGCGACAGAAGAGTGCCACCCCACTTTCCAAAAAAACCCCCCAATACTCATCCATCGCCATTCCGGGGAGATGGCCCAGGGGAGCTGCCGCCGAAAACGTGCAATCAGACCATGATATATACGACCCATTCACTCGCCATCCCACCTCCCCGCAATAGCGCTCCCATATTGTATCACCTGGATAGCTTCCATCAGGCAATCCTCCACAATTGATGTAAATTTGCTTCTGGACACTAAACCCGAAGCGTCCCCTGCTGTGTTTGACCCAAAGACCATCGATGATTCGCAAATCCTCGCCGGGAAAGTTTTTGATATCATCGTTGTATAAATATCCCCCGGTTTTTCCCGCCACCCTCCACATCATCTTAGTCGTTTCTTCGTCGGCTGCTTTCCACTCACCTGATTTCAATAATCTGTCGAGTTCGCTATAGTCAAAACCAGAAGAAGACACGATGGGAGTAATGTCTGCCACGGCTTCAGTTATCGACTTGAGTTGAGATGCGATCGCTTCTATCTGTGACGATTGGGATTGGAGTTGAGATGCGATCGCTTTTCTCTGGGATTTTAGTTGAGAGGCGATCGCTTTTCTCTGGGATTTTAGTTGAGAGGCGATCGCTTCATTCTGGGATTTTAGTTGAGAGGCGATCGCTTCATTCTGGGATTGGAGTTGAGATGCGATCGCTTGACTCTGGGATTGGAGTTGAGATGCGATCGCTTCTATCTGCGATTCTAGCCGTGATTGAGTAGTGGTAAAACCGTCAATTTTCCGGGTGGTCTCATCTAACTGAGATTGCACTTTAGAGACCATCAACTGTGCGGACTCTACCTGAGACTGAGACAATTGCCAAACCCCCTTGGCGGCGGCAATGCGTTTTTTCTCCTTCTCCAAAAACCCGGACGGTATCCCATCAATCACAGGGGGATAGGGTGTCAGGTCATAACCACACACGGAACAGGTTTCCACCTCATTTGGTGTATATTCCGTTTCACAAACGGGACATTTCGCCATCATTCTCAACCCCGATAAATCACGACAACCGGGCGGGGGGAAACCCGGCTTTATGCTATGATAACCCACCGAGAGGAACTAGAAACCGGGTAGAAACGGACATCTTTCGGATTTACCCATAACCCTGATAGAAACCGGGTTTCTTCACCTGAAGTGCTTATATGCTACAGTCTGCAAGTCTCTGCGCGAGAGAAGAGTGCTAACCTACGCCTTACCAGTCCCACACCAAAACCCAACCACCAACCAACCCCAACAAAACGGGCGGGAAGATGGCCCAGGGGAGCAGCCGCCGAAAACGTGCAATCAGACCATGATATATACGACCCATTCATTCGCCATCCCACCTCCCCGCAATAGCGCTCCCATATTGTATCACCTGGATAGCGTCCATCAGGCAATCCTCCACAATTGATGTAAATTTGCTTCTGGACACTAAACCCGAAGCGTCCCCTGCTGTGTTTGACCCAAAGACCATCGATGATTCGCAAATCCTCGCCGGGAAAGTTTTTGATATCATCGTCGTCTAAATATCTCCTAGAGGTTTTTCCCGCCACCCTACACATCATCTTAGTCGTTTCTTCGTCGGCTGCTTCCCACTGGCCTGATTTCAATAATCTGTCGAGTTGGCTATAATCAAAACCAGAGGATGAAGACACGATGGGAGTAATGTCTGCCACGGCTTCAGTTATCGACTCGTCGAGTTGAGATGCGATCGCTTGACTCTGGGATGGGAGTTGAGATGCGATCGCTTGACTCTGGGATGGGAGTTGAAATGCGATCGCTTGACTCTGGGATTGGAGTTGAGATGCGATCGCTTCTACCTGGGATTCTAGGCGTGATAGCAATTGGGATTGAGATGCGATCGCTTGACTCTGGGATTGGAGTTGAGATGCGATCGCTTGACTCTGGGATTGGAGTTGAGATGCGATCGCTTGACTCTGGGATTGGAGTTGAGATGCGATCGCTTGACTCTGGGATTGGAGTTGAGATGCGATCGCTTGACTCTGGGATTGGAGTTGAGATGCGATCGCTTGACTCTGGGATTGGAGTTGAGATGCGATCGCTTGACTCTGGGATGGAAGTTGAGATGCGATCGCTTGACTCTGGGATGGAAGCTGAGATGCGATCGCTTGACTCTGGGATGGGAGTTGAGATTGGGATTGGGTAAAACCGTAAATGTTCCGGGTCATCTCATATAAATAAGACTGCAGGTGAGAGACCATCAACTGTGCGGACTTTACCTGAGACTGAGACGATTTCCAAACCCGCTTGGCGACGGCAATGCGTTTTTTCTCCTTCTCCCACAACTCGGACGGTATCTCGTCAATAGGGGGATAGGGGGTCAGGTCATAACCACACACGGAACAGGTTTCGACCTCATTTTCTGTATATTCGGTTTCACAAACAGAACATTTCGTCATCATTCCCAACCCTGATAAATCACGACAACCGGGTGTAGGGAAACCCGGCTTTATGCTATGATAACCCACCGAGAGGAACTGAGAAACTCGGTTACGACGGACATATTTCGGTATTTACCTATAACCCTGATATAAACCGGGTTTCTTCACTCAGTGGGAAAAAGACATCTCCCGGACAGATGAAACTTCCTGGGAATATTCCGGAAACGCGAAAGTACAGAGGTTACAGAAGTGGCCTAAAAGTTTGTCAAAGCCAATGGCTACCGCTTTGAGTGGAGTGCGAGGCATCGAATAGGGGGAGGTGCCGATGTTTCTGTGAAAAAGTTGCCGAAAACAAGAACTTGACAACTACCTGAAGTGCTTAGAAGTGCTTATATGTTAAAGGTTAACAAGTCTGTGCGCGAGAGAAGAGATGTAAAAGTACTATAGTGCCCGGTATAACTTGGGAGATGG
>NZ_PKGG01000306.1:0-4721 GCF_046480465.1 Arthrospira sp. PCC 8006 | reverse complement strand
CAAGTGCAATCTGGAAAGGCTGATACTCGTAGTAGTTTTACGGGAAGTAAAGAGACGCGATCGACCTTGCATCAGTTTGTTGTCCGGGCAATCGAGAGGGGGACTCATCGCGAACAGAAACCGGGTGGGGGTGCGATCGCGACAACCCCCTACGATTGCCTACCAAAATCTCCAGAGGCTCATTCGCTTAGAGTTTATTGGGTAACTAGAGCATACCACAAAGGGAACAAAGTGTCTGGGGCTGCGCTCAAGGCTGCCAGGAATGCCACATCCAGGAAACTAGCTGAGACGCTTTTTAAGGCTCTCTGGGATATGCGGTAATAAGCCCCATAGAATTAGCTTAATTGCCCTGTACCCCGATCCAATTCCCTAGGTCGGGGTTTTTATTGGTGAAAGTTTGGGAATAAGATAGAACAACCGACGACCAATCAGAGTGAGGATTTAGGTATTGATTGCGTGGGGGTCTCCACGGAGCCAGATTAATAAAGGTAGGAGTTATCAATTAGGGGATTTGTTATATGTTGTCAGCAATTCTCATTTTGGAAATTCAACTGCTATCGGGTGGGATGTCTAACTCGAGACCCTCAAGCATAAAGGTCAGAAGGTGGTCCCAACTGTCGAAGTACAGTCTGGGTAAGCGCGCGCAAATCATTAAAGAAGGTTTGGCGCTTCGGTAAGTGCGCTCGTAGCAACTGGTACTTGTTATCGAGCAACTCCTGCAGGGTGTGGAAGAGCAGCGAGAGGATGTTGATGGTCCGGAGCAAGGAAGAAAGATGCTGCTTGCCATGGCCAAAATTGTGTTCGAGATGGTAGCCCTTGGTCTTGAGAGTGTTGTTGTTCTCATTCTCAACTTTCCAACGAGTCCGCCCGGCCCGAACCACCTCGGCTACATTCTCATCGCTGAGAGGATAATTCGTGGCCAAGGAGTTGTGATAGGTTACCTGGCCATCAGCGGTGGTGACAGTAAGTTCGCACCAGTTAACCAACAGGACCTCATCGCTATCTTTGAGGGGGACTCCGTTGAGATAGCGGTAGGTATAGGTTTTCTCGACTTTACCAGTCCACTTCTTGGTCGTGAGGGTCGGGAGTTCGATGCCCTCTAGGTGTTCATAGAGGGTAGTATGAGACTCGGGGCGACAGACGACGATGAAGTTAAGTTGCTGCTCTAAAAACTGCTGACACAACGGTTGGTGGCAATAGAGGTCATCCCCTCAAACCGTGACATTCAAAGCCCTCAAGCATTGTTCTTGCCTCGATAGCCAGCGTTTGGCGGCGGCATTCTCACAGTCTTGCTTATCATGACCATCTTGGGGCACGATAAATTCGGGGACTAAGGGAATCACATGATTCTGTCCCGGACAGACGATGACTGGAGTGACAACACTATCGAAGTAATGGGTTTTTCCTGACTTCTGGGTGCGCGTTGAACAGTGGGGACAGTGAATTTGGTCGGAACTGAAGTATTCGGTGCCATCCAACGCGACTAATAGACTGTCCCCTAGGCAACGGAAGTCTTCTAACTGCCCCTGGGCTTCCCAGACTTGTAGGATATCCTCAAACACTGGAAACAGGTGCTCTGGGGACACGGCATCTAATAAGTCCCGAATCTGGTTATCACAGGGAATTCGATGAACTCCAAACAGACTTTGGGCATTGCTCTTGCCTTTACTCCCCTCCATCAGACGTTGATAAGCCAGAAACGACGGAGTTTGAGTAAAAAACACACTAAACGCACTTAAAGCGGCATCCTCCATTCCATAGCGGCGATTTTTACCCCGGCGCTTGTCCGGTAGCGATGACAAGCACTGGCGGAAAGAACCGACTAGAGTCTCAAAGCCACCTGGCTTTTTCAACGGCTCTGGCGCTCCTGGGTTTCTTAGATGTCATTACGATACAGGGATGCTGGGGACTTGAACAGGTTTTCGCCAAAATGAGAATTGCTGGGAAGCACGGGGTTGGAAACCCATGATTTACTATGATAGTTGTGCGAGACGTTCAGGCATGAAATAAGGCTGCAATGCTGAAATAACTGTCTGGTGGGTACTTCAACCCCTTGGTTGAATATAAGGAGTGCACTCCTGACCATTCCCATAACTGTTTATATGTCCCGACGCTTGGAGGAATCTAAGTAGGGCAGGGAACTCAAGGTCAATCCCACAAAGAAATCGTAATGCTCAATTATACCATAAGGAGGAGGTGCGAGACGTTCAGGCATCAAATAGGGCTGCAATGCCCGAAATAACTGCCTGGTGAGGATTTATACCCCTTGGTTGAATATAAGGAGCGCACTCCTGACCATCCTCATAACTGTTTATATGTCCCGACGTTTGGAAAAATCCAAACAAGGCAGGGAACTCAAGGTCATGAACCAACTGAGAAATCAGGGAGTAAAGAGTAACGGCGACAGCCACCCCCAGTTTTGGGAATCATAACCCCAGGACTGAAGCGGGGAACGGAAGGGGTGAAGTAGAACCTACTACCAGATGCGACCACTGCCAACCATCCATGATTAGGGAAACCGAATGTCCGGCTTGAACCATCGTCATTATTGAGCAGCGAAACAGGTTGATACGCTGCGCTCAAAAGAGTAAGGGGAAAAGTAGGGTAATCTTTTCATCACCTACACAGACCTTTAAAAGTACCCCGGTGGAAAGGACAAATCTCAAGATGGAATGCCCATATAAATGGAACGTTTTAAGTCCTCCTAGACTCTGATTATTTGGTCGAAATATCAGTAGGGATAAGTGTAACCGCAAGTCTCGGAGGATGTGAGATGTGACCAAAAGCCAACACCCTGCTGTAATAGTAGGGATATGCTAACAGGTCACGGTTTGATTGTAAGGAATAGAGTTTAGTAGGTGTACAAATGGCGATAGCGAGTTTAAAGAAAGGGTTGGGAAAACCAAAACCAATCAAGACTACGAACAACGCATGGAAGACAATCCCATGGACTAAGGTTCAACGGAAAGTATTCAAGCTCCAAAAGAGTATATTTCAAGCAGCTAAATCGGGACAAGACGCTAAGGGACGAAGATGGCAACGTCTATTGGTGAAGTCATATTATGCCCGGCTCCTAGCAGTGCGACTGTAGGGGCGGGTTCCACGGTCAGCCATGCTTCCCAACAGTCAGCTTAATAAACCCGCCCCCCAGGCGGGTCAAGGCAAGAAGACAGCCGGWGTTGATGGAGTAAGAGTAATCTCTCCAAGACAAAGGTTTGAGCTTGTGGAGAAYATTAAGGGAAATATCAAAGCAAAACCACTGCGACGGGTGTGGATACCAAAACCTGGCAGGGATGAAAAAAGCTGGAATAGGAATACCCACAATCCAAGACAGAGCAAGGCAAGCCTTGGTTAAGTCGGCTCTCGAACCTGAATGGGAATCGAGATTTGAAAGCACAAGCTATGGGTTCCGTCCCGGACGGTCAGCCCAGGATGCAATAGGCAGGATTTACGCWRSYATTAAYAAAGGWSAATATTATGTWCTKGATGCAGGTGCGAGACGTTCGGGTATGAAATAGGGCTGAAATGCCCGAAATAACTACCCGGTGAGGATTCCAGCTCCGAATCTGGATATAAGGAGACCTCTCCTGAGCATCCTCATAACTGATTATATGTCCCGACGCTTAGGTAACTAAGCAAGGCAGGGAACTCAAGGTCATAAACGAACTGAGAAATCAGGGAGTAGAGAGTAACGGCGATAGCCACCCCCAGTTTTGGAAATCATAACTCCAGGATAGAAGCGGGGAACGGAAGGCGTGAGGTAGAACCTACTACCAAGACGCGACCACTGCCAACCATCTATGATTAGGAAGACCGAATGTCCGACTTGAACCATCGTAAAGCACGAGCAGCGAAATAGGTTGACACGCTGCGCCCAAAAGGGCAAGGGGAAAAGTGGGGGATTCTGCATTCTACCCACACAGACCTTTAGAAGTACCCCGGTCGATAGGACAAATCTAACGATGGAATGCCCATATAATCGGAACGTTGTAACCCCTCTAATGCTCTGCCCATAAACAAGTGAGTAATGCAATTCACAAGGCAGTAGTGAAAAATGTAAGCGCATGCTTAGAGGGCTAAGGATGTGACCAGAAGCTAAAGCCCAATTGTCATGGTTGGGATATGCCCAATTGTCACGGTGTGGATATAGATACTGCGGTCAGTAAGAGTATAATGGCGAGGACGAGTTTAAAGACTACGTGCTGCATATAGCTCTGAACATCGAAGTAAAAAGCAGGTCTGTTGATTCTGCTCCTTTGACAAAACAGGGTATCCACACCAGGAGCCGTATGAAGGGAAACTTTCACGTATGGTTCTGAATGGGAGGGGATGGTGGTGACTCCATTCTCGACCCCTAACATATAGCGTGCGAGACGTTTAGGAGTGAAATAGGGCTGCAATGCCTGAAATAACCTCCTAGTGGGACTTCCACCCCTTGGTGGAATATAAGGGATTCGCACCCCTGACCATCCCATAACTAACTATGTGTCTCAACATCTGGCTTCGACAACCAGATAAGGCAGAGAGACTCAAGGTCAAGACCAGCAATTCTCATTTTGGCGAAAACCTGTTCAAGTCCCCAGCATCCCTGTATCGTAATGACATCCAAGAAACCCAGGAGCGCCAGAGCCGTTGAAAAAGCCAGGTGGCTTTGAGACTATAGTCGGTTCTTTCCGCCAGTGCTTGTCATCGATACCGGAAAAGCGCCGGGGTAAAAATCG
>NZ_PKGG01000601.1:0-370 GCF_046480465.1 Arthrospira sp. PCC 8006 | reverse complement strand
CGCCACGGTAGCCCGAAAGTCGATGCCTTTTTTCTCTGCTTGCAGTTGGTAGCTACGGCTGAGCTGTGTGATGAAGCTTCGGATATCGAATGGGGAAGAGTTCAAGTCCAGTGAACCCGATTCAAACTTGGTGTAGTCGATAACGTCGTTGATCACTGTTTGCAGCCCCAGCACGCTCTCGTCCAGGGACTGAAGCAGGCCTCGCCCGTAAGGGGAAAGCGACTCATCGGCAAGCAGATCTGCCACGCCCACGATGCCATTGAGAGGGGTGCGAATCTCATGGCYCATCACAGCCATGAACTCCGATTTTGCCTTGCTGGCAGCCTGGGCCTTGCTGGCAGCCTTATCCAGGGCCTTGGCCTGCTCCTCT
>NZ_PKGG01000542.1:0-512 GCF_046480465.1 Arthrospira sp. PCC 8006 | reverse complement strand
ACGAAGTCTTTACTTCAGTAAACTCCTTCATTTTCCGATTTTGCATGCCTCGCTCTCGAACTTTCTAGATCAGCCACTCGGATCTTAAGGACAAGGTTTTTTCACCTCTGAACTTGCCCCCTACAAAGTTGTCATAATACGTAAAGAGCAAAGTGCTTTATGGATTATGCTTTGCACCTTTGCGTGAAACTAAAACCCAACACAAAACTTTGCGCCTTTGCGCCTTTGCGCCTTTGCGTGAAACAAAACCCAACACAAATCAAAACTTTGCGCCTTTGCGCCTTTGCGTGAAACAAAACCCAACACAAATCAAAACTTTGCGCCTTTGCAACTTTGCGTGAAACTAAACCCAACACAAATCAAAACTTTGCGCCTTTGCGCCTTTGCGTGAAACTAAACTCCGCGTGAAACAAAACCCTTCACGAAACAAACCTTTGCCATTTTGTCACACTCCTTTCAACGGCACAAGCTTTGGTCATTGGGCGGAAAAAAATTTAAAGGTAATCATCATG
>NZ_PKGG01000501.1:0-748 GCF_046480465.1 Arthrospira sp. PCC 8006 | reverse complement strand
ATTCGAGCAGGTGCACGCTTGCCCTTTCGGGATAGCGGCTCATCCACACTTCTTCTGCCGTGAACACCAGCACGGGCGCGGCATAGCGAACCAATGCGTGGAACAGGGTGTCGAGCACCGAGCGATAGGCGCGGCGCGTGGGATCGCCCGGCGCATCGCAATAGAGGCAATCCTTGCGGATATCGAAGAAGAAGGCCGAGAGATCCTCGTTGCAGAAATCCACCAGCAGGCGGGTGTAGGCGTTGAAATCATAAGCCAGCGCTGCGGTGCGCATTTTGCCATCGAGTTCGCCCAGCAGCGCAAGGATGTAGCGCTCCACTCGGGCATTTCCTCCGGCGCAAGCCGTTCTTCCTCGGTAAACCCATCGAGCGCGCCAAGCAGGTAACGGAAAGTGTTCCTCAGCTTGCGCTATTGATCGCCCACGCCTTTGAGGATTTCATCGCCGATGCGGTGATCTTCGGTGAAATCGACAGAAAGCGCCCACAGGCGGATGATGTCGGCGCCATATTCTTCCATCACCTTTAGCGGGCTGATGGTGTTGCCGAGGCTCTTCGACATTTTCTTGCCCTTGGCATCCATGGTGAAGCCGTGGGTGAGGATCTGATCGTAAGGCGCGCGGCSGCGGGTGGCGGTGGATTGCAGCAAGCTCGACTGGAACCAGCCGCGATGCTGGTCGGAACCTTCGAGGTAGAGATTGGCGGGCCATTGGAGATCCGGCCAGCGCCCTGAACCCAGCACAAAGGCATGG
>NZ_PKGG01000667.1:0-251 GCF_046480465.1 Arthrospira sp. PCC 8006 | reverse complement strand
AATGCGAAGATTTGAGGTTTCAATTCCTTCGAAAATAGCGGAAGGTGCTGGAAGAGATTCAAGTAAAGAGTTTGCTAGGTATTTATCCATATCGCTGGGTKCTTTAGCAGAACTTGAAACACAATTGATTATTTCCCAAAATTTAAAATAKTCAAGCGATTCTGAAATTAAAAAAATTATTGATGAATTGATAGTCATTCGAAAAATGACAGTCGGTTTAAAGAAGTCACTTAAGTTTTAAGAATCATAAA
>NZ_PKGG01000212.1:0-9075 GCF_046480465.1 Arthrospira sp. PCC 8006 | reverse complement strand
CTAGTTCAATTGCATTGATAACTTTTTGTCTAAGGTCGTAACTGTAGGGGGCTGGCATTTTGGGTCTTCKTAGTCATCTCGTCCTCTCCATTATACGTCCTAACTTTGCTGTCTGGTGCTATACATTGATTACTTAGCGGGTTCCCCCCTACGGCTACCTACGGCTATCGTGTTGGCTTTGAAACATACCCTCCCCCCATAACCGGAATAAGCACTATTGGGGAAGTGACCGATGTGATAGCGGTCAAGGGTGAGGTACGAACCGATAGGCTTGCCATTGACGGGTATCACAAGGGAACTACCCTATCACTTGTCGGGTTTAGGGGGTGATATGGGTATTTGACAGATTGATTAAGTGGTGCTTGTTGACTGAGTAATCATCCTATTGACAGAATTATTTTCCTGTGCTAGGACTAGATTGTGAGTAATATCTGAGTAATTAGGTAGGACTATCGAGTTAAGTGAATCACGGTTATTGCAGTTATGATAACGGTCAGTTAATAGTGGACACAACTGGACTCGAACCAGCGACCCCCACGATGTCAACGTGGTACTCTAACCAACTGAGCTATGCGTCCGAACAGTTTATTACATTAACATAACTCACCCGAAAATTGCAACCCCCCAAACGGATCTATTTTTCCCCTCGCGATCGCTGTATGCTTAATGAAGTTGTATCAGCCGCCCATCAGGCGACGGGACACACAGTTCCAAGGGAGGAGATGATGGTTAAGAAAAGTCTAGCCGATATGGTCAAACAGGAAGCAGAAAAGGCGGGTAGTCCCCCCCCAGAATCTGCTGATACTGATCATCAAATTAATACAAGCACATCCCCAAGGGACAATACCTCCTCTAGCCGTCCAACCCCCACCCACGCCGAATTAGAGGCGCAGATGGAGTTAGAAGCTCAAGTAGCCTGGCTTGAATCCCACTTACAGCAGTCCCAGGAAACTGAGCAGACTTTAAAAAAAGAGATTTCTGCCCTTCAATTAACTGTTAAAAACGCTCAAGCCAGCCATAGGCAATTAGCCACTACAATAAATAAACTACAACAAGAATTAGAGGAAAAAAATAAATTAATAGCCCAACTTAAACAGGAGACTGAAGCGGCGGCGGCCTTAAAGGAAAAGCTAGAACAGGCAGAATTAACAGCACTACATCTGTCGGAAACGAATACTAAACTTTTACAACATATCGAACAGTTAAAACTAGAATCATCTACGTCTAAACTAGCACAGAAACCCACGAAGCGATCGCCACCTCATTTAGTGCCTCGTCCCGAACATTCCCTCAGTCAACCGATGAACAATGAAGATTTTTCTCAAAGTACCTGGCTGTTATAATTTATCCATTAGTGCGAGACGTTCAGGTAGGAAATAAGGCTGAGATGCCTGAAATAACTACCTGGTGAAAACTTCAGCCCCCTGACTGAATACAAGAAGCTCGCTTCTGACCATCCCTATAACTTTTTATATGTCCCGACGTTTGGTATAGAAATATATATAACGTGCGAAACGTTTAGGATTCAAATAGGGCTGCAATGGCTGAAATAACCTCCTAGTGGGACTTCCACCCCTTGGTGGAATATAAGGGATTCGCACCCCTGACCATCCCATAACTATCTATGTGTCTCAACATCTGGCTTCGAGAACCAGATAAGGCAGAGAGACTCAAGGTCAAGACTGAGCGAAAAAAAAGAGGGGAGTTGTGTTATGGTCGAAAGAGAAGTCACCTTGCCCAACTCCAATTCCAAACCGTGCTTGCGAGTTTCCCAGCACACGGCTCCTGATGTAGATACCCTATTGTCAGTAGGAACAGGGCTACAACCCCCCGCTTTGTAACCTCAACTTTGGGAGCTAAATACAACACGTAGTCTTTAAACTCGCTTTCGTCATCAAACTCTTACTTGTCGCGGTCTCTATATCCACACCGTGACTAGTGGGCATATCCTAACCATTACAGTTAGGCATTGGCTTTCAGTCACATCCYTTCCCCTTAAAGGCATACGATTACACTTTCACTACTCAACAAGATGTACTTGTCGAGAGCCTAAAAGGGGTTTAAACGTTCCGTTTATATGGGCATTCCATCTGTAGACTTGTCCTTTCCACCGGGGTACTTTTAAAGGTCTGTGTAGGTGTTTTTAGCAATACCTTACTTTTCCCCTTACTCTTTTGAGTGCAGCGTATCAACCTATTTCGCTACTTACTGTTGACGATGGTTCAAGCCGGAACATTCAGATTTCCTTAGTCATGGATGGTTGGCAGTGGTCACATCTGGTAGTAGGTTCTACTTCACGCCTTCCGTTCCCCGCTTCAATCTGACGGGTTGTGAATCCTGAAACTGGGGGTGGCTATCGCCGTTACTCTCAACGTCCTGATTTCTCAGTTTGTTTATGACCTTGAGTTCCCTGCCTTGCTTAGATTTCTCCAAGCGTCGGGATATATAAACAGTTATGAGGATGGTCAGGAATGTGAATCCCTTATATTCCACCAAGGGGTGAAAGTCCCATTAGGAAGTTATTTCAGGCATTGCAGCCTTATTTGATTCCTAAACGTCTCGCACCTTGTTATCTAGATACCCTATTAGTGGTTCACTCTCCAAGCGTTTTGGTATTGCAACCAAGATTCGGGTATGCCCTACCCTATCTACCTTACGGCAAAAATATTTCTACAGCACTACGCTGACTAATTCATTCGCCGAGTTTTCGGTTACTGCCCTGTTTAAAGAGTTTTCGGTAGCTCTTGCTTGTTTATTTTCTCCTCAAAAGTGCTGCGCTATTTCAGCAGAATTTTCACGATGTGAGCGGTATTGCCACCTGGTTATGGTCGAAAGGGAAGTCACCTTCCCCAACTCCACTTCCAAACCGTGCTTGATAGTTTCCCATCACACGGCTCCTGATGTGGATACCCTATTTGTCAGTAGGAATAAGGTTACTACCCCTTGCTTTCGTACTTCAACTTTCAGAGCTATATGCTTGCGTTAGTCTTTCAACTCGCTGCCATTAAACTCCTACTTATCGCGGTCTCTATATCCACACCGTGATTAGTGGGCATATCCTAACCATTACAGTTAGGCATTAGCTTTCAATCACATCCTTTCTCCTTAAAGGCATACGCTTACACTTTTCACTACTCCACGGGTACATCCCGCCACTTGAGAGCCAATGAGCGGTTTTAAACGTTCCATCTGTGTGGGCATTCCATCTTTAGATTTGTCCTGTCCACCGGGGTACTTTAAAGGTCTATGCACAACGAAACGTTGCTTCTGGGTAGCTTGCTTAAACTCCTACTTTTCCCCTTACTCTTTGAGCGCAGCGTGTCAACCTGTTTCGCTGCCCAATAGTTACGATGGTTCAAGCCAGACATTCGGTTTCCCTAATCATGGATGGTTGGCAGTGGTCGAGTGAGAGGTAGGTTCCTCTATTACGCCTTCCGTTCCCCGCTTCAATCTGACGGGTTGTGAATCCTGAAACTGGGGGTGGCTACCGCCGTTACTCTCAACTTCCTGCTTTACTAGATGGGTCACAACTCCATCGTTCTAGTGTTCTGTCTTGACCTTGAGTCTCTCTGCCTTATCTGGGTGTCGAGTCCAGATGTTGGAACACATAGATAGTTATGGGATGGTCAGGGCGCACTCCTTATATTCTACCAAGGAATAGAAGTCCCACTAGGAGGTTATTTCAGGCATTGCAGCCCTATTTCACTCCTAAACGTCTCGCATAACCATTACTATTGTATCACGAAGTCGCCCTGAAGTGCAAGGTTTTAGACCCAGTTTCTTGATAAAGTATGATTAACATGAGGGTGTAACAGTCTGGGGACCGCTGGAACAATATTGCTAAACCTCCCACTAAACTCAGTTGATGAAAAGGCACATAGTCAAACATTCCGTATCGCTCACTTGTAGATGAATATAGCTCCCTCTGGAACTCAGCGGTCTACAATGGTCTACCTAATCGCGAACAACTCTCAAATTAGACGGGCGGGTTGGGTTGGCTTGCTTATGGTGAAGAGTCACCTACGGTGTTGTAATCTACTCCCCTACAGACACATTAGTGCCAGTACTGACCATCGAAGCCCCCGAATTGATGAGCCCTTCCAGCAGGAGATCGGTGCATGAGTTCCCCCAACAGAAAATTGAAGCCCACCATATTAGTGGTTGATGATGAGCCAGATAATTTAGATCTGCTATACCGGACTTTCCATCGGGAATTTAAAGTTCTCAAAGCCGAAAGTGGGCCGGCTGCATTGAAGATCTTAGAAGAGGTGGGGGAAGTAGCAGTAATTATCTCTGATCAACGGATGCCCTATATGAGTGGCACAGAGTTTCTCAGTTTGACCGCGACTCAATATCCCGATTCGATCCGCATTATCCTCACTGGTTATACGGATGTTGAAGACCTGGTAGAGGCAATTAACTCCGGTAAGGTGTTTAAATATGTCACTAAACCTTGGAAATCTGATGAACTCAAGGCGATCGTTCAGCAAGGTTTAGAAACTCATAATGTCCTGAAATCTCGCACAGAGGAACTACGCCTAGCACAAAAACAGGAATCGTTACTTTATGAAGTGACAAGTACCATTCGCGCCTGTCCTAATTCCCAGGAAATGTTGCAGCGCATAGTTGAAACAGTGGGTAAAATGTTTGAGGTGAGCTATTGTCTGCTGCGTTCATTCGGTGTGGGTTCAGACCTGATAGGGCTGGGGGCTGGAGTCAGCCCTACCAAACAGGATATCACTGCTACACAAGGGAAGGAGTGGTTCGCATACTTAGCGGAAGGTCAGAATCATCAAAATTCCACGACAGACAACATCAGCGTTATCAATAATAATGATCTGGAATTGAGATCCCTGGTTTGGGAAACTACGGAAGTAATGATTCTTTCGGAAGGTTTGGGAAATGATATTTCTGACCACGATGGACCAGAATGGCAGCAGCGACGAGACGTTTACCAACGTGCAGATATTCGCTCCAGTTTGATAGTGCCTCTGTATTACCGTCAGGAATTGTTGGCGGTTTTGGCGCTGCACCACACGGGATCGCCCCGTAATTGGCATGAACATGAAGTGCAGTTAGCTGCGGGTGTAGCAGATCAGGCGGCTTTGGCATTGTCTCAGGTGCGCGCATACGAGCAGGTGCGAGAATTGGCTCGTAGGGAAGCGCTGGTTAATACGATTACCAATGCTATTCGGTCTAGTCTTGACCCTCAGAAAATTTTTGCGGCTATCACTGAGCAATTGGGGGAGGCTTTGGAGGTTGATGGCTGTGCTTTGTCTCTCTGGAGTCCGGGAGATGAATATATGCAGTGTGTAGGCCTTTATAATGCGGCGATTAAAGAAACAGTAGTAGAGACTAGACCGGCGGCTTTGTCTGAACCTGATACCAGCACGACGACGAATTTGCCCCTATTGGGGGTAGAAACTAATCAATCCATTGAGTCCGATCAGTCCGATGATTTGCCTCAGTCGGCGGCTCCTATTAGTGGCAACCCGGTGCTTCAGGAATTGATTAGAACTCGCGCTCCGGTGGCGATCGCTGATATCGAACAGCGACCAGACTCGATGGTGATGTTGCCTTTGCGATCGCCTTCTAAGGCTCTATTGGTTGTGCCACTATTGCTCGATGGTGATATTATTGGCAGCATATCCCTACGCCAAAATCACCAAGTTCGCCATTGGCAACCCTCCGAAATTGATATGGTCCTGTTGGTGGCAGCCCAAGCCGCTTTGGCGGTACAGCAGGCTCGTCTATACCAAAAAACACGCCAGCAAGCAGAACGCCTATTAGAAGCCGACCGCCTCAAAACTGAGTTTTTTCAAAATGTCTCCCACGAGTTTCGCACCCCTTTGACTTTGATGATAGGTCCTTTGGAAACGGTGGTTAATCAACAGCAGGATCTGTCATTAGACCAAGCGAAAATTGCTCTGCGTAACTCCAGGCGACTATTGCGCTTGGTTAATCAATTATTGGATTTGCAACGGTTTGATGCGGGACGAATGCAGCCCAGTTTTCGCCCCTGTGACCTGGTGGAGTTTTGTCAGCAAACGGTGGAATCATTTAAGTCTTATTGCGATCGCAAACAAATTAATCTAGTTACCAATTTACAGAGTTGCCCCCAACTTTATCTTGATCTGGAAAGGTTTGATAAAGTCCTTTACAATTTGCTCTCTAATGCCATGAAGTTTACCCCCACCGATGGCACTATTACCGTTAGTCTCCAGCCCGAAGGGAATTATTGCCGTCTTATGGTCAAAGATACCGGGATTGGTATTAAACAAGAACAACTCCCCCATTTATTTGAACGCTTCCGACAAGCTGAAGGTTCAGCCAATCGCTCCTTTGAGGGGAGTGGCTTGGGATTGGCTCTGGTTAAAGAGTTGGTCGAACTCCATCATGGTCGCATTACTGTAGAGTCTGAGTATGGTCAGGGAACTACATTTACCGTCTGGCTACAAATGGGGAATCTTCATCTACCACCCTCGCCTCTCCTTGATGTTCCCGCTGAGTTTGATGCACGTCGAGCAGCCGTAGAATTGGCTGATGTGGAGGTCGATTTACCAGATGTACAAATTGACGACATAAATCTGCCGGAGGTTTTGGTTGCTGACGGTTCGGCTTCCCTCACGGACCACGGACAGTTGGGGTCTAATACTGTCCTGGTGGTGGATGATAACCCCGATTTGCGCCGCTATGTGTCGATGATGTTGCAAAATGCCGGATTTAATGCGGTTTTGGCTAAGAATGGCGCTGATGGTTTTAACAAGGCTCAGACTTATCATCCTGATGTGATTGTTACTGATTTGATGATGCCCCAGGTGTCTGGGTTGGAGTTGATTCGCATGATTCGCTCCTCACCTGAACTTAGGGGAACTCCAATTATTTTGTTGACTGCTAAGGCTGATGAGGATACCCGCATCGAAGGGGTTGAGCGCGGCGCTGATGCCTATGTTTCTAAGCCTTTTAATGACCGGGAGTTGATAGCTGAGGTCAGGAATTTACAGGCCCTCAAGGCAGAGGAACGACGGGTAGCCCATTTGAATAAGTATCTGACTGAATCAGTATTGCGACGGTTTTTGCCGGAGTCTATGGTCAAAAAGGCGGCGGCGGGGGACTTGACTCTGGATTTGCGCCCGGAACCGAGGCTGATTACCATTTTATTTAGTGATATTGTCGGTTTTACTCGGATGTCTAATGYTCTACAGTCTCAGGGGGTGGCGGAATTGCTTAATGAGYATTTGGGAGAAATGACTCGGGCGGTTTTTGAGAATCAGGGGACTGTTGACAAGTTTGTAGGAGATGCGATTATGGCTTTGTATGGAGCCCCGGAGGAGATGAGCCCCTCTGAACAAGTCCGACGCGCGATCGCTACGGCTAGACAAATGTTGGTGGCTCTCGAAAAACTTAACCAGGGTTGGCAGGAACGAGGTTTGGTGGGCCGTAATGAGGTTCCTCCGGTGCGGTTCCGCTGTGGGATTCACCAGGGTATGGCTGTGGTGGGGTTGTTTGGTTCCCAAGAGCGATCGGATTTTACGGCGATCGGTCCTTCGGTTAATATTGCTGCCCGTCTTCAGGAGGCTACTGCCCCCAACAGCATTATGGTATCCGCTATGGTGGCTCAGTATGTCCCCGATGAGGAGATTATTAAGCGCGAATTTCTCGAACTTAAAGGCATTGATGAGCCGGTAATGACTTGTGTGATTAACCCAAAACCTGAATCAGTAAGGGATACAGCTTAATGGCAGATAATTTGGGAAAAAATGCGATCGCACTATTGCAATTTTTATTTTCCTGTGTTAGATTAGTTAAGTGAAAATTTGCGGGCGTAGTTTAGTGGTAAAACCTTAGCCTTCCAAGCTAATGATGGGGGTTCGATTCCCCCCGCCCGCTTTTTTCCTACCATGCCAGGGCTAGGTTATGAGCAATAGCCTATTAACTGACTGCGACTATCGAGTTAAGCAATAAGCTGCGATCGCAGTCAGGATCAGGTTTTTCCCAAAATGCCAGGAGGCGGACTTGAACCTGTTATATAAGCTGTAACCCGCATTCTATCGCGATCCAAGTGTTACTCAGTAGGCATAAAATAACCTAGGTGAGTAACAAATGAGTAACGCTACTAATACCCCTACAGTAGGGGGAAAGGGTAATTATGACGAGAGCTATGCTAGGTTCCTCAAGGCCTATCAGGATTTTAAGGGTGAGTGTCCTAGGGGGGTTAGCCTTAAACTCCAGAAGTCAGGAACTAGGTACAATCTCTTATTGCAGTTTAAGCAACCACCTACCGGGAAACGACTACCCAAAACGGCTAACCTTGAGTGTACTCCAGAAGGGGTGATAGACGGCGTTAAGAAAGCTAAACTGGTATCAGAAGCCTTGGGAACCATTACTAGCGCTAGTGAATTTTGGAACTGGTACGATGCGACTATCTTAGGAAAGAACCAGATTGAGGATAATCTGATAACCTATCGGGACATCTTTAAACAAATTGAGGATGAGTATTTTGCGGGTTACAACCGCAACACAGGAAGGAAACGTTCCCGCGATATCGCTAGCGACTTAGCATCTTACGAGGCTACTAAAGGAGTATATTTCAAGTTGTTTCCTAACTGGGATGAATACCCTAGCTGGGAGAGTTTTAAGGCTATGCTATATATTCCCTTGCAGAATGGAGAACAATTAGTAGGTTCCAAAACATTTAAAGAACGTTACTACATCTTAAAAGCCATAGCTGAGAAATCACCTAACAAAGACCATTTACTCAAACAGCTTGAGCCTATTAACCCCAAACAAACGCAATTCAAAAAGAAACAGCGTATAGGCATTAATGCCTTTAAAGATTGGTGGTATAGCGCTAAACAGGAAGCCTATACCATTAAAAACCCTAATCAGCAATCATCCCGACATAGTTGGTTGTGGGTTGCTGGTATGGCAGTAATGTATGGGTTAAGGCCTACCGAGATAGCTGCGGCCGTTAATCTAACTAAGCCATTTGTAACGGATGATGGTATCACTATCAAAGCACTGTCAGACCCCGATAATCAAGACAATTACTTGGTATTAGGAGATTACACTTAC
>NZ_PKGG01000142.1:0-13796 GCF_046480465.1 Arthrospira sp. PCC 8006 | reverse complement strand
GTATGATGTGAAAGTCTCAKGTACGGTTCTGCTGCTGAATGGGAGGGGTAGACCGTGAGGTTTATCTCGACCCCTAATTAACCCCTCTAATGCTCTGCCCATAAACAAGTGAGTAATGCAATTCACAAGGCAGTAGTGAAAAATGTAAGCGCATGCTTAGAGGGCTAAGGATGTGACCAGAAGCTAAAGCCCAATTGTCATGGTKGGGATATGCCCAATTGTCACGGTGTGGATATAGATACTGCGGTCAGTAAGAGTATAATGGCGAGGACGAGTTTAAAGACTACGTGCTGCATATAGCTCTGAACATCGAAGTAAAAAGCAGGTCTGTTGATTCTGCTCCTTTGACAAAACAGGGTATCCACACCAGGAGCCGTATGAAGGGAAACTTTTATGTATGGTTCTGAATGGGAGGGGATGGTGGTGACTCCATTCTCGACCCCTAACATATAGCGAAATGCTCTTACCGTGAACCATGATTACCTACTGTCCAAAATTCATTGTCCGAGCAGCCTGAAGAGAGACCTGAAACAATGGCTCAAAGCGGGTGTGCTAGATAACGGCGTATTCGAGGATACAGAAACAGGAACACCCCAAGGAGGAGTAATAAGTCCAATACTCGCCAACATCGCACTGTTGGGGATGGTTAGGTTAATAGAAAAAATGTATCCCAATAATACCAACAACAAACCATTTGCCACGGTAATACGATACGCCGATGATTTTGTAGTCATCTCAAAAGACCTAGAAATCATTGAACAGTGCAAAACTGCCATTTCTAAATGGTTAGAACCTGTAGGATTAGAAATTAAACCCGAAAAAACCCGAATTTGTCACACACCTAATCCCATTAAGTACGAAGGCAAGACTGAGGAACCAGGGTTTGATTTCCTAGGATTCAACATCAGGCAATATCCAGCAGGAAAATACAAATCTGGGAAAACAGGTGGGGAAGCCAGTCGATTAATTGGTCATCAAACCCATATCAAACCCAGCAATAAAGCAGTTAAAGCTCATACAGAAGTGATTAAAGGTGTAATCAAACAACATAAAACAGAACCTCAATCAACCCTGATAAACGAACTAAACCCAATCATAAGGGGATGGTCAAACTATTACTCAGCGGTAGTCTCATCAGAGACCTTCAATAAACTAGATTATATAATCTGGTTAATGTTAAGGGCATGGACAGTATCAAGATGCGGAAAGGCAAATTACGAGAAGCTAGGAAACTATTTCCGAAAAGGAACTGTAAAACTTAGCAATGGGAAAGAAAGACATGAATCTTGGTTATTCCAAACCAAGGATGGATTTAGACTATGGAAACATAACTACACTCCTATTGTCAGACATACCCTAATACGCCCTGATGCCAGACAATACGACGGAAACTGGACTTACTGGGCAACCAGGAAAGGACAAGCAATCGACACGCCAAACAGGGTAGCAAAACTACTAAAAAAACAAAAAGGAAGATGTAAATGGTGCGGGCAGTACTTTACCCCATCAGATATAATTGAAGTAGACCACATTGTACCTCGAAACCTAGGTGGAAAGGATGAATACAAAAATCTTCAGCTATTACATCGCCACACCCGCGATGATAAAACGGCACTAGATAACGCCAAAGCTGTATCCTTAACAATGGATCAATCAAACTAGGAGCCGTGTGAAGGGAAACTTTCATGTACGGTTCTGAATGGGAGGGAATGGAGGCGACTCCACTCTCGACCCCTAATCTGTACTCTCACTCAAATGACTACCGAACTTCAATCGTTAGAAAACCAAATCGAATCCCTACGCCAAGAGGCTGACAGAGCGATCGCCATCTGTGAAACCCTCTCAGGACTCGAACAGTTGCGGATTAACTATCTAGGCAAAAAAGGCCAACTCTCCAAAGTTCTGGGGGGAATGGGTAAACTTGAACCGGAAGCGCGCCCTCGTATTGGGGCGATCGCCAACGAAGTTAAACAAGCCCTGCAAACTCAACTCGACCAGCGTCGCACAGCCCTAGAACTCGCCCTCATTGAAGCTCAACTAAAAACTGAAACCATAGATGTTACCATGCCCCCTGTGTATCGTCCCCAGGGCAAAATTCACCCCCTCAATGCCGTAATTGACCGGGCTTTAGATATCTTCGTAGGTATGGGCTACACTGTGGCTACCGGGCCAGAAATGGAGAGCGACTACTATAATTTTGAGGCATTAAACACCCCCCCAGACCACCCGGCGCGGGATATGCAGGATACCTTCTACCTACCTGATGGGAATCTGTTACGGACTCATACCTCTTCCGTGCAAATTCGCTACATGGAACAACATCAGCCCCCCATTCGCATTGTCGCACCGGGTCGGGTTTATCGTCGCGATACTGTGGATGCTACCCATGCGGCGGTATTTCATCAACTGGAGTTATTAGCGATCGGGGAAAATCTCCGTTTTACAGACCTCAAAGGCACTATTAAAGAGTTTCTGGGTCAAATGTTTGGTGATCTACCCATTCGGTTCCGCGCTAGTTATTTCCCGTTTACAGAACCCTCCGCTGAGGTAGATTTGGAATGGCAGGGTAAATGGTTGGAGGTGTTAGGCTGTGGTATGGTCGATCCGAATGTTCTCGAAGCTGTGGGTTATGATCCTCAAAAATATACTGGATTTGCTGCGGGGTTTGGGGTAGAACGCTTTGCTATGGTCTTACACCAATTGGATGATATTCGGCGGGTTTATGCTAGTGATCTGCGCTTTCTGCGACAATTCTAAAGGTTCTTAGGGTGGGTGTGGATTTTATGTTTTTGGCAGTTGGGAAATCCTTTAATCGGTCAGTTTCTGGGTTAGCTATAGTTTTGTTGATGCTCTCAGTTGCACAATTGGGGGCGCGCGCTCAAATATTGCCTAACTCTAACTCTAATATCGCCCAAACCACCAGCGATCGCTGTCGTAAAATTTCTGAACGTCGGGGTTTAGTAGTCCGGGCGCGACCTACTCCCAATTCTCCCGTCGTCGGTCAGGTTTCCTATGCTCAACAAGTGACTTTAGCCACTAATGCACAGGGAATAACTGGTCCTGGTGGTCGCTCCTGGGTGGAAATCACTAATCCCGTCCGGGGTTTTATTTCTAACGGCTTTCCCAATAGTTCCGGTAATTTGGTGGACTGTTCTACCGATTTGGCTGAAACTCCACCCACACGACCATCAGGGAGTCTTTGTCGTCAAGTCGATCGCGAGGCGGCTCCAGAAGGTGTCGCGGTGAGGGCTGCTCCTTCCCGCTCATCTGCTCGTCGCGGTGGTGTCGATTCGGGAGAACGGGTACAATTAGCATCTGACTATCGCTTAATTCCTGACCCTGATGGTGAGCGTCGCAATTGGGTGAGAATTACCACTCCGGTGGCTGGATATATCTCTGCTAATACGTTAATTATGTGTCGGTAGTTTCAGCCATTCGTTACCTCTTTCCCCCCCTGCTTTTTCCTTTCTAGGGAAGCCGGGGGAATTAATTATCAATTACAGCAAACATTACCCTCTCCCTCAATCCGAATCCTAGGGGGGAGTATGTCAATATAGGTATTGCTGACAGGCTGATTTTAGCAATATAGCGGCGTCTCGTTGCATTTCGGGAGAAAAATAATAATCATTGTAAAAAGAGGTTTTATCGCCCAAATCCGGGCGCTGATAGGCTAAATTCAGGGTGGTAGGGTATCCGGTGAGTCGGTTAATTAATAGTTGTGGCATTCCTCGGGTAGAAACACATTGAATATAATCATTAGCGAAGGGGATGATTTGAGCGATCGCCTGAGCATTTATCAAGTGGGGAAACTTGCCAAATAGACAATAAATATTATTGTATGTAAGTTGATAATCAGGCTCCCTCTCGGAAAACCAAAGCAGAATTTTCGGGACTTTAATTTTGCTCAATAAAAGCTGATAACTGCTGACCCAATTTTGTCGAGTTTCGGCGATAATCTGATTAACAAAATCGCGATCGCCTGTAGCCAATAACTCCTGATAAGCGGGCTCTGACCCCAACTGTTTACCATCAGAACGTCGGCGGATATATTCCAATCCTCCGGTATCAAATAGGGAGTTACTTTCACTGCGTCCAGACATGACCTGAACAATGGCAAACTTACCGCGATTGATGTAATCAATTAAGGGAGAATTTTGCAGAAAGAAAGAAGGACCAGCCCCCCCATATCCCAAGTTCAAAACTGGTAATTTGAGCCAATATGCCAACAAATTAGGATAGGGGCGATCGCAAAAACAGCCAAAAGTCTGTGCGGCTCCTAAACAGGTAAAATAATGACCCTGAGCGAGTGTCTGAGGTTGGGGACCACGAAAAGACAACCCAGTGTTTCCCAACTCAAACATTTGGTAATTGGTAATAGAGCGATCGCGTTCTTGATAATATCCCATAATTGATTAGCATGGTGAGCAGCATCTGAAAAATCGAGCTAATTAACCCGATCAATTCTAGCGAGATCCCCCAAAGCCGGACGACTGCCATCAATATTAGTTGTCAAAGTAATTGGCAAAACATCGGACGCACCCCAGTAATTTACCAACTGCTGCAATAACCAATCCTGGTCATCACGCAAAGCATCCAAACCTGTAGCACGGTTAATAATAGCAAACCAGACGACACCGCGATCGCGAGTAGGGATAGCACCCGCCAAAGCACTAACATCAAACAAAGTGCCAGTTTTGACAGCGGAATGTGGAGGAATGCGGCGATATTCCAAAGTTCCCAAATCTCCTCCCGCAACGGGTAATAAATCCGCCACAGTTAAATCTGTATCTCGCAAATGTCTATCTAAAGCGATAAACATAGCCACGGAAGCCCTAGGAGAAATTTGATTTTCATGACCCAAACCAGAACCATTAATCAGGCGAATTTCATCAACGGAAACCCCAGCCGCCTCAGCCGCCAATCGTCGCACCATCTCAGCACCGCCCAAAGTTTCAGCCAACATTTCCGAGATGGGATTATTACTGTAGATATTCATTTGTTTAATAATCTCAGCCAAACTCAGAGACCGATGGCGGATTAGGGGTTGGAGATTAGGCGGGGAGGTGACATATTGCACCGAGCCCAAAATTTGTACCTGTGGTTTTGGCAACCGGGACCCTGAACGGACATATTGAGTAGCTGCTTCTGACTCCCACAGCCGGGAATCGAGGGATTGACGGAGTAAATTACCCACCAGTTGCGGTTCCGATTCATAATTCATCGAAAAATTACCAGCGATCGTCAAATTTCCCCGCACCTGACGAATACCCAACTGATTGAGAGCATATCCCAAACTAAAAGCCTCTTCCCAGACAAAAAAGGGATTTCCTCCCCCCACAATCACCAAATCCCCTTGCAATACCCCATTTTCAATGGGACCAGTTGCGCCAATGATGGTTTCAAACTGATGGTTAACACTCCAGGTTTGCAACGCCGCCAAAGATGTAGCTATTTTAGTGATCGAAGCTGCCGATAAAGGAATATCCCCCCGATGATTAGCCACCGTAAAAGGTCCCGCCTCAATCCATACCCCCTGAGAGGCGCTGGATATACCACGACTGGATAAACGCGCCAAATACTGTTGGACGATCGCCTCTACCGCAGGATCTGGGCGTTCAATAGAGATAATATTCGATAGGCTGCTTTCCCACATTTGCTGGGAAGTCCTATTCAATTGGTCGCGATTCATCCCAGCCATCTCCAACCATACAGACATAATCCCAGAAGTAAACACATCTAACATCGGCCGCTGTTTCCTCAAAGTCAAACAAAAATCAGATAATTATCAACACCGCAATTCTAGGATTTTCCCGGACCATTAGAATCAGTTTTCTTGAGGATAATTGTAAATGGATAAGTCCTAAACACTGCAGCCAAACCCTGCTTCAAAAGCTTTCTGGCCCTGGCCCGATGAGTGGGACTTAACGGTTGCCCCAGTGTGTCAACCACAAAAACGTAATTTTGGTAATTTGGCATTTAAGCTATCTCCCAGATGGGGTAATGTTGGCTTCGGTCATGTTAAAGGGGCTTTTTACGTCTAGCTCACTCGATCTGACAAATCCACTCATGTCGTTCCTTAAAGATAGACGACAGAGCAACAGGCTGGCGCTCACCTGTGGGTTTCATCACCCCCTTAACGTAGGTCTAATCCTGGACCTGCATCTTGCAGACTCTGTGAGGAGTAATTTCCGCCTCCTGCCGGAAATTACCGGATTTTATGCAAGAGGATATCGCGTACTGAGACACTTAGCGCGAAACCCCTTGCTTTATGGATAAGGGTTATAACCCCGTTTTTTGGTAAAATCTTCAAGGTTTCTCTAACTTGGGTCAATGGGCTTAACTAGCGCACGAATTGCAATTGACGCGATGGGTGGAGATCATGCCCCCACAGAAGTAGTGGCGGGCGCGCTGATGGCACAGGAAAAATTTGGGGTTGATGTCATACTGGTGGGAGATCCTCAGCAGATTGAGGCATCCCTCAAAGAACACCACAGCAACTCACCATTGCCAGAAATTGTCCCCGCCGAAGGGACAATCGAAATGCACGAAGAACCATTAGGGGCGATTAAACGCAAGCCTAATGCTTCTATTAATGTTGCCATGAATTTGGTTAAACAAAAAAAAGCTGATGCGGTTGTATCTGCTGGTCACTCTGGGGCGGCGATGGCTTCGGCACTATTGCGGGTAGGACGCATTCGGGGTATCGATCGCCCCGCCATTGGTGCTGTGTTACCTACTATGGTGCGTTCCTCACCGGTTCTGATTCTGGATGTGGGGGCTAATGTTGATTGTCGTCCTAAGTTCCTAGAACAGTTTGCTGTTATGGGAAGCATCTATAGCCAGTATGTTTTGGGTGTTGATAACCCGACTGTGGGATTACTCAATATTGGTGAAGAATCTTCTAAGGGTGATGATCTGGCGGTGCGGACTTATCAGATGCTACAAGAAAATTCTCTGATTTCTTTTGCTGGAAATGCAGAAGGACGAGATGTACTCACTGGTAAGTTTAATGTCATAGTTTGTGATGGCTTTGTGGGTAATGTACTATTGAAATTTGCCGAAGGAGTCGGAGAGGCGGTTCTCCAATTGCTGCGGGAGGAGTTGTCTTCAGGATTGCGATCGCAACTGGGGGCTACTCTGCTGAAGCCTAGTTTAAAACGCTTTAAACAAAGGGTTGATCACGTTGAACATGGGGGAGCTTTACTTTTGGGTGTAGCCGGAATTTGCATTATTGGTCATGGGTCTTCTAAAGCCCCGACTATTTGTAATGCTATTCGCATGGCGCGAGATGCGGTTAATAATGAAGTGCTAGAACGCATTAATTTACAGTATCAAAAACACCAAAAACAGGCGATTGAACAAGAGTCATAATCTGGCGATCGTCGGATTTGGTGATCAGCTATATGCTCTGGGTAAAATTAATAATTGATCATTGTTAATGTCAATTATCGATTTTACCCCCCCCTGCACCCTAACCACTCACACTTTGACCCCTTTCATAGAAAATAATTAAGGATAAATGACAACCACAGGTATAGCTATTACAGGTAGTGGCGCGGCTACTCCGTCGGTTTTACTCGATAATAACCAACTTTCTCAACTGGTGGAAACCTCCGATGAGTGGATTAGTTCCCGCACAGGTATTCGTCAACGGCGCTTGGCGACTACAGAGGTAACACTTAGTCACATGGCGGCATCGGCTTGCGAAAATGCGATCGCTATGGCTGGTTTACAACCTACTGATATTGATTTAATTATTCTCGCTACTTCCACCGCTGATGATTTATTTGGTAGTGCTAGTCAAATACAAGCACAAATTGGCGCGACTAAAGCAGTGGCTTTTGACTTGACGGCGGCTTGTTCTGGCTTTGTTTTTGGCTTGGTCACTGCTAGTCAGTTTATCCGTAACGGAGTTTATAAAAATGTGCTTTTAGTGGGGGCGGATATTCTCTCCAGATGGGTTGATTGGTCGGACCGCCGCACTTGTATTTTATTTGGAGATGGCGCGGGTGCGGTGGTTTTACAAGCCAGCGATCGCGATAATTTATTGGGTTTTGAACTCAAAAGTGATGGGAGTCTCAATAGTTCCCTTAACCTGGCTTTTCAACCAGAAGCTAAGGCTTTAACTCCCGAAATTACTATCAATCAAGGTAAGTATCTACCCATTACTATGAATGGTCAAGATATCTATCGCTTTGCTGTTAAAAAAGTCCCGGAAGTGGTCGAAAAAGCTCTATTTCACTCCGGCTTAACTGCTGATGATGTCGATTGGCTTATCCTTCACCAAGCTAACCAACGGATTCTTGATGCTGTCGCTCAAAGGCTAAAAATCCCCCCCCATAAGGTGATTAGTAACCTCGCTAATTATGGTAATACCTCCGCCGCTTCTATTCCTTTGGCTCTTGATGAAGTAGTGCGATCGGGAAAAATACAATCTGGTGATATAATTGCTACAGCCGGATTTGGTGCAGGTTTAACCTGGGGTTCGGCAATCKTTAAATGGGGTAAATAATTAATAGTTAAACCCCATTTTTTTACTGTCCTATTTAGCTAAGGTTAACAAGCAACAATAATAATGACTAAAACTGCATGGGTTTTTCCTGGACAAGGTTCACAGGCTGTAGGTATGGGTGCCGATTTATTTGATTCACCAGACGCACAACCTAAGTTAAATACAGCTGCTGATATCCTCGGTTGGTCTCTACCTGATTTGTGTCAGGGAGAGGCTGATAAATTGTCGCGCACCCTCTACACCCAACCTTGTTTATATGTAGTCGAAAGTCTCCTAGTTGATGCTCTCAAAAAACAGGGTAAAACTCCCGATTTGGTCGCGGGTCACAGTTTAGGAGAATATGTCGCTCTTTATGCGGCTGGAGTGTTTGATTTTGAAGCGGGTTTGCGTTTGGTTAAACATCGCGCCGAACTCATGGATAAGGCGGCAGGGGGACAAATGGCGGCTCTCATTGGCTTTAATGCTGAACAACTTAATCAACAACTAGAACAAAGCGAAAATGTGGTTTTAGCTAATGATAATAGTTCGGCTCAAGTCGTGATTTCAGGAACCCCAGAAGCCGTTGATAATCTCCTCAGTAAAATTAAGGTAAAACGAGCCGTTAAATTGAATGTATCGGGAGCTTTTCATTCCCCTTTAATGGCTGAGGCTGCTACCCAATTTCAACAAGTTTTAGACTTGGTTAATTTTCAACAGGCTACGGTTCCAGTTTTGTCTAATGTAGACCCGACCCCCGCTACTGATGGGGAAATTCTCAAGGAACGTCTGGTTAAACAAATGACGGGTTCCGTGCGTTGGCGCGAAATTTGTTTACAACTTTCAGAACAGGGTATTCAAAAAGTGATAGAAGTCGGTCCCGGTCAAGTATTGACTGGATTAATTAAGCGCACCTGTTCCGGTTTGACCCTAGAAAATTGCGATCGCATTCTACCATCCTAATTTCTGTAATCCTCATTATACTGGGAGCATCCCGCTCCCTTCACAATCAATTAACTATAACTTATTAATTATCAAGCATTAATTATTAACTCACTTTCCACCAAAGGAATGGTAAAATGGAACCGACTGCCTTTATTTTTACCCGGAGAATCCGCCCAGATACGGCCTCCCCAACCCGTGACAATTTGCCTACCTATTGCTAACCCTAAACCTGTTCCCCCTACTGTGCGGCGTAGGGAACCCTCCTCCTGATAAAACCTATCAAAAACCTCCTCCAAGCGGTTAGGCTCAATTCCTCGTCCCGTATCCGCCACAGTCACCTCTAACATTCGATCGCCATTAGATTTAGCCTTAATAGTCACCTTACCCTCAGAACCTGTAAATTTACAAGCATTATCTAACAGCTTCGTCAGCAATTCAACCAACCACTCACCATCAGCTTTAACTAATGGTAAATTATCATTAATTTCTACCTTAATTTTAGGCTTATTTTCCGCATATCTAGCACTCACACCACTAATAGCCAAATCAATACATTCTTCCAATCGCAAAGATTCCGGGTTCCAGTCCACTCGACCACTTTCTAAATGGGATAAAGTCAGAAAATCCTGCACCAATTTCCGCAGACGTTCTGCGTCAGCTTGAGCCGTTTCTAACATCACCTCTCGCATTTCCAAAGGCATATCTGGTTCCTGACTCAAGGACTCCAAACACACCTGAATTGTAGATAAAGGAGTTCTTAATTCATGACCCGTAATCGCAATTAAATTGCTGCGAGTCCTTTCTAACGCTTCCAATTGCCGATTCAATTCCTCAAGATTTGCATGAGTTTCCGCCTGAATTAAAGCCGCCGCCAATTGAGTAGCGATCGCATCCATCAAAGACAGCTCATCATCTTCCCAATTCCGACAAATCGAATTACACTGGTGCAATTCCACCATTCCCAAAAGCCGACCTTGAGACAAAATCGGCACCATCAACCAGCCGCCAATTTCCCATTTTTCAGCCAGTTGATCCAAAATATTCTCCCCCTCATCCCTCACATAATCAACCCCCCCAGGTTCCACCAAATACACATAACGTTGTTGCTGTAAAACCTGTTGAAATAAAGGGTTATTTTCCAGCCACCAAGTCTCCCCCCGTAAAGATTTAACCTCTGTTCCCTCCGGTTGTTCAGGACACGATCGCAGATATTCATGTTCAATAACAACACTGTTATCAGTAGACTTACACCGATAAATTAAACACCGATGAGCCTGCATTGCTTCCCCAAATTCACGAGTAGCAATTTCCAAAACTTCTTCCGGGTCAAGAGACTGACGAATAGCCGCTGTAATCGAATTCACCAAGCGCTCTTTCCACTCCTGAACCGCCAGCGATCGATAAACCCGCAGTAACTTGTGTTGACCCGCTTGTAAATAAGTTACCAAACGATGAGCAAACGGATCATTTAGCTGCAAGTCTGGCTCAACTTTACCCTTACGATTTATACCAGATTCGCGTTTTTTAGATTTCCTTGGCTTCACCATTTTTGTAGGTAAATTAAAGCCATTAACAGCCTCTTGAATTTTACCTTGTATTTCCGGTCGATAATACTTCACTCTTTCTAGTAAAAGTATCGCCACTTGGGAACAAATCAGACGATTAGAAGTCCACACACCTTCAAAGGGACGTGCTGGGTCCATCGTCAACTGTTCGTACATCTCGGAATTTTCCGCTAAATCCTCACGTTCTATACAAACCAGACAGCTTGCATAATTCTCCCCTAACACCACTAAATTCCATTCCTGACTCAATAATATATCTTCCGCTGGAAAAGCCACAGTTTCATAAGCATCAGAAGCATTTTTAAACTCTGTTTCTGGTGCAGCCATCACATATACTTGAGAAGTCAAAGCCGCAATTCTACGATACCTATGCGCTTCCTGACGATAAAACCTTTCTCGTTGAAATGTAGCAATCACCAACGGAGAATCTGACCCCGCCAAAACCTGATCTTCCATAGCATGAGAAAGAGCAATTAGGGAAGATTTAAAGTATATTTGAGGTCTAATCTGTGGCTGATACTGCACCAATTCTGCTAGAATTGATATGGAGATGCTCATATATTTTTCCCCCGCAGATTTTCTTCCCAGGAAATGGTATAAAAGCGATCGCCATAATGGTCACAGGGGTAAACTGGGGGAATATGTACTGATTCTGAACGCGCCAACACCAACCAATGACCACTGTCGGTCACATACCCAATTTCTACAATATAGTCGCGATCGCTCATCGGTACCGGAATATACCATTCCTGCGTTAACTCATCGCACTCATATTGTTTCATACTATGGGGACGTTGCTTATCCATATCGATCCAGGTCACATCGTAAACCCGCAGCGCCAGTTGTTTACCCCCTTTTTGTCGCAAGGGTTCTCGATATTCATCACCAATATCCCAATAAGCATAAGCCCAATTGGGATCTCGTGGCAACAGCACGATACATTTCTGATCATAGCCACCTGGTAAGTCTGGGAGTCCTTCATCCACATCCCAACCTATAATGTCGCTATCATCATGTTGACCCACATTAAATTTTTTCGATTCTACATCTAACTGACTGCGATCGTCTCCTCCTCCCACTACCCATGCTTGACCACCTGTTAGCGTTGCTTGCTTCAAATTCTCATCCGCCTCTCCATCCCTTTCCGACACCTCATCGGAGGAATCTCCTAACTCAATTTCCGCTACCTCAGAAACCTCCTGAGTTTCCGCATCTTCCACCACCTCGGATTGGGAGACCCTTTCCGAATCCGAATCCCCAATATCTGCTACCTGGTAACTCTCCTCACTCTCCTGAGTTTCCGCATCTTCCACCACCTCGGATTGGGAGACCCTTTCCGAATCCGAATCCCCAATATCTGCTACCTGGTAACTCTCCTCAGTTTCCACATCTTCCACCACCTCGGATTGGGAGATAACTTCCTCCMACTCAATATCTGCTACCTGGTAACTCTCCTCACTCTCCTGAGTTTCCGCATCTTCCACCACCTCGGATTGGGAGACCCTTTCCGAATCCGAATCCCCAATATCTGCTACCTGGTAACTCTCCTCACTCTCCTCAGTTTCCGCATCTTCCACCACCTCGGATTGGGAGACCCTTTCCGAATCCGAATCCCCAATATCTGCKACCTGGTAACTCTCCTCAGTTTCCRCATCTTCCACCACCTCGGATTGGGAGACCCTTTCCGAATCCGAATCCCCAATATCTGCTACCTGGTAACTCTCCTCAGTTTCCGCATCTTCCACCACCTCGGATTGGGAGACCCTTTCCGAATCCGAATCCCCAATATCTGCTACCTGGTAACTCTCCTCAGTTTCCRCATCTTCCACCACCTCGGATTGGGAGATAACTTCCTCCCACTCATCCCCAATATCTGCTACCTGGTAACTCTCCTCAGTTTCCGCATCTTCCACCACCTCGGATTGGGAGACCCTTTCCGAATCCGAATCCCCAATATCTGCTACCTGGTAACTCTCCTCAGTTTCCACATCTTCCACCACCTCGGATTGGGAGACAGTTTCTGAGACTGTTTGGAAATCGAAAGTTTTGGCTGATAGTTCTGGATAAATAAGCGTTGATGTTTCTTCAGGTTTAGTATCAGAGGATATAGAAGTTTTTGCCGATTCATGTAATGCTAGCGTTGTAGATGTATCCTTTGACATCTGCGATAAGGTTGTTGATGCTAAATCCGGGGTTGGTTCAGGTTGAAGGGATTGTCCTAAACCCTCAGTTTTAGCCTGTGCTGACCTCAAATAGCGATCGCGCTTTCTCCAGAGCAGAAAAGCAATTAAGACAGCAATAGATAATAGTATTAATAACCACAGGAGAAACTGTCCCGACGATGAAGCAGCCACCAGTCCTGCGGGGTCAGTCCTACTAGGTGCTGATTCTACAGACCTTCCCTCTGAACTCTCCGATAAAGGTTCAGCCTGAGATAAAACCACTTCATTGGTCGCCAACCCAGTCGAGGTCAAAGCCGTTCTCGAACGATTTGGATATAATTGAGCAGAGACCAACCTAGAAGTCGCCAAAGACTTAGGAGCGAGATCAAGGATACAGACCAACGCCAAGGTAGCAATTGATGTTTTTCTTTTATATGACATAAGTGGCAGACCCACAATCGGGATGTTCCAGTCAGCATTACACAGAGCCTGCTCGCATTTTATCATAACAATTTCGCCCCATTTACCAAAGATCCTGGGTCTAAACAGCAATTCTCATTTTGGCGAAAACCTGTTCAAGTCCCCAGCATCMCTGTATCGTAATGACATCTAAGAAACCCAGGAGCGCCAGAGCCG
>NZ_PKGG01000394.1:0-2442 GCF_046480465.1 Arthrospira sp. PCC 8006 | reverse complement strand
TCTGTCTATTTATGAAGTTATTTTAAGATATTTTGCAATCAATTACACAATCTGATCAAAATTTGGCTCGAAAGGTGGAGGATAATATACTCAAAATCAGCCATCAGGAAAGCCCATCAACCCATGAGTGCCCCTAATTCGGTTTCCAAGTCGATAGAATATTCTACCGCGACGATCGCCCGAGCCCAGCGAGCCATCCGCTGTTCTCCGTTTCAAATCAAACTTTTAACCGATTCCATTGACCAAAGCGTTAAACTAAGTGCCATTAGCGGAAATCGGGGCGTAGAGTTAGGATATACGCGATCGCCTCTACCGGAATTGAGAGCCGAAAACGCCCTTTTATGGCTAATCCAAGTCGGAGTATTGAGGCGAGAAGTGGACGGTCAGGGAATCACCGATAGTTTTCGACTGACTCCCCGCCGGCGAAAAGTAGCAGAACGACTAGCCACCGATGATATTATTAATAGCAAACCCCCATCATGGGGCGATCGCCTCAGTAATGCCCTGAACCGTTACCTACGCCTTCCCCTATAAATTAGCATCTCTGCTCAAAATCCCGAAATGAAAGCAATCATGGTGGTTGGAACCACATCCCACGCCGGAAAATCCATGCTCGTCACCGCCCTATGTCGGATCATACGCCGTCAAAATCTGCGTGTAGTTCCCTTTAAAGGGCAAAATATGGCTTTAAACTCCTACGTCACCGCCACAGGTGCAGAAATGGGTTATGCACAAGCCGTACAATCCTGGGCGGCGGGTTTAGTGCCCAATGTAGCCATGAACCCAATTTTGTTAAAACCCCAGGGAAATATGACCTCTCAGGTAATTCTGAAAGGGAAACCTGTAGCCACCCTGAAAGCTACCGAATATTATGAGAAATTCTTTGATACCGGGTGGGAGACCATCACTAAATGTCTGGATTATCTACAAAAGGAATTTGATGTAATTGTCTGTGAGGGTGCGGGAAGTCCGGCGGAAATCAATCTCAAGCACCGAGATTTAACCAATATGCGAGTAGCGCAATATCTACAAGCATTCACCATATTGATAGTTGACATTGACCGTGGGGGGGCTTTTGCTCATGTAGTGGGAACCCTAGAACTACTAGACCCAGAGGAACGAGCCTTAATTAAGGGCATTGTGATTAACAAATTTCGCGGTATGCGATCGCTTCTCGATTCTGGCATTGAGTGGTTAGAGAAATACACCGGAATCCCCGTCCTCGGAGTAATTCCCTGGGTAGATATCGCCATGCCAGCAGAAGATTCTCTAAGTTTACTCGAACGCCGTTCCCGTTCCGACAATACCGATATAACCATCGCCATAGTCAGGATTCCTCGGATTTCTAACTTTACCGATTTTGACCCTTTAGATGCCGAATCCACCGTTAAAGTCCAATATGTCGAACTCAATGAACCCCTAGGACATCCCGATGCCGTAATTATCCCCGGTTCTAAAACCACCATTGCTGACCTACTAGCCCTGCAAAAAAGTGGCATGGCTGCTCAAATTCAGGATTATGTAGCAGCAGGCGGTCAGGTCATGGGTATCTGTGGGGGGTATCAGATGCTAGGACAACAGGTATCTGATCCCCGTGGCTTAGAGGGTAAAATCGGAGAATTTCCCGGCTTAGGTTTACTTCCCATCAAAACCATGCTTTTATCTGATAAAGTCTCCCGCCAGCGGTTGGTAACATCTAATTATCCAGAAATCGGATTTCCCGTAGAAGGCTATGAAATACACCAAGGGCGGACTCAAATTTTGGACAAACGGGAGACAATAGCCCTATTTGACGATCAAGATTTAGGAGTAGTCAGCAGCAATAGATCCGTCTGGGGTCACTATTTGCATGGCATATTTGATAATAGCCCCTGGCGCAGGTCTTGGTTAAATCATCTCCGCAAACCAAGGGGATTAGGAACCTTACCCACCGGGATTCCTAACTATCGCGAACAACGAGATCTGATGCTTGATACTCTAGCTGATGTCGTCGAAGAATATTTAGACCTGAGTACCATTCTCAGTTGACATGGTGGGGCGCGACCCGGAATCGCGTTTCTCAGGGGAATTTGTCTTCCCCCCCTTGTCACTTGTCCCAAGGCGATTAAAATTGAGATTGCTTTGGTTTATGGAAAACTGATAACTTTTTCGTCAATCTTGGCTAATGGGAGATATGAAGGACAATAGGTTATATGGATATTCAACAAATCTTGGAGAGAGGCGGCCCAGCCATGTGGCCCCTAATGGTATTATCAATTTTATCCATTAGTACCATTATTGAAAGACTGTGGTTTTGGGGAAATACCCTCACCCGTGAACGCCGAATTGTCAACCGGGTTTTAGATGTCGCCCGTCGGGGACAGTGGGGAATGGCTTATCAGATTGCCAAACAAAGCAATAATCGCCCCATGGGAAGGTTTTTTTATGCCCCCCTTAAACTCG
>NZ_PKGG01000395.1:0-2434 GCF_046480465.1 Arthrospira sp. PCC 8006 | reverse complement strand
GACTAGAGTCTCAAAGCCACCTGGCTTTTTCAACGGCTCTGGCGCTCCTGGGTTGCTGTGATGTCATTACGATACAGGGATGCTGGGGACTTGAACAGGTTTTCGCCAAAATGAGAATTGCTGGTCTTGACCTTGAGTCTCTCTGCCTTATCTGGTTGTCGAAGCCAGATGTTGAGACACATAGATAGTTATGGGATGGTCAGGGGTGCGAATCCCTTATATTCCACCAAGGGGTGGAAGTCCCACTAGGAGGTTATTTCAGGCATTGCAGCCCTATTTCACTCCTAAACGTCTCGCACGCTATATCAGCATCAAGAACATAATATTGTCCCTTGTTTATGGCAGTATAAATCCTGCTAATTGCGTCATGGGCTGACCGTCCTGGACGGAACCCGTAGCTTGTGCTTTCAAATCTCGATTCCCATTCAGGTTCGAGAGCCGACTTAACCAAGGCTTGCCTTGCTCTATCTTGGATTGTGGGTATTCCTATTCCAGCTTTTTTCATCCCTACCAGGTTTTGGAATCCAAACCCGTCGCAGTGGTTTTGCTTTGAGGTTTCCCTTAATGTTCTTGACCAGTTCAAACCTTTGTCTTGGAGAGATTACTCTTACTCCATCAACACCGGCTGTCTTCTTGCCTTGACCCGCTTGGGGGGCGGGTTTATTAAGCTGACTGTTGGGAAGCATGGCTGACCGTGGAACCCGCCCCTACAGCCGCACTGCTAGGAGCCGGGCATAATATGACTTCACCAATAGACGTTGCCACCTTCGTGCCTTTGCGTCTTGTCCCGATTTAGCTGCTTGAAATATACTCTTTTGGAGCTTGAAAACTCTCCGTTGAACCTTAGTCCATGGGATGGCCTTCCATGCGTTGTTCGTAGTCTTGATTGGTTTTGGTTTCCCAAATCCTTTCTTTAAACTCGCTATCGCCATTTGTACACCTACTAGGCTCTATTTCTTTACAATCAAACCGTGACCTGTTAGCATATCCCTGCCATTACAACAGGGCGTTGGCTTTTGGTCACATCTCACCCCCTAATAGGCTTGCGCTTACACTTTCACTACTGACTTTCTCGACCAGATTGTCAGAGCCTAAAAGGGGTTAAAACGTTCCATTTATATGGGCATTCCATCTTGAGATTTGTCCTATCCACCGGGGTACTTTAAAGGTCTGTGTAGGTAGTAAAAAAAGACCCCTACTTTTCCCCTTACTCTTTTGAATGCAGCGTATCAACCTATTTCGCTACTTAATCCTTACGATGGTTCAATCCGGACATTTGGTTTCCCTAATCATGGATGGTTGGCAGTGGTCGCGTCTGGTAGTAGGTTCTACTTCACGCCTTCCGTTCCCCGCTTCAATCCTGGGGTTATGATTCCCAAAACTGGGGGTGGCTATCGCCATTACCCTCATCTCCATTCCATTTATTCCTGTTCGGTTTCCCGATTTCTTTCCGGTTCGGTTTTCCGTCCCTTCAATTATTAAGAAATGTAAATAATTATTACGGAGTGTGTTGACCTTGGGTTCCCTGCCTTATTTGTATATTTCTATACAAATGTTGGGACATATAAACAGTTATGGGGATGGTCAGGAGTGCGCTCCTTATATTCAACCAAGGGGTTGAAATACCCATCAGGCGGTTATTTCGGGTATTGCAACCCTATTTCATGCCTGAACGTCTCGCACTTTTTCTCAAGGTTATAGCACAAGACAGAACAGTTAGGACGTATAATGGCAAGGATATCTATAGAAGACCCAAAAGGCCAGCCCCCTACAGTTACGACCTTAGACAAAAAGTTATTAATGCAATTGAACTAGACGGTATGCCCAAAACAGAAGCCAGTCAAGTTTTCCATGTCAGCCGGAACACCATCAATCTCTGGCTGCAAAGAAAAGAACACACCGGCGACTTCCTCCCTAAACCTAATCGCCCACCTGGTCATAGCCACCAAATTACCGACTGGCACAAATTCAAGGCTTTTGCCCAAGAGCATGGCCACAAAACCTCCGCTCAGATGGCTGAACTTTGGGATGACGACATCTCTCCTCGCACTATATCCAGAGCCTTGAAGAAAATTGGCTTCACCAGAAAAAAAACTTACGGCTACCAAGAACGTGATCAGCAACAGCGAGAGGAGTTTATTGCTCAGATTGAACATATGGAGCCGGAAGGGTTGGTTTACCTCGATGAAGCTGGCATGAATAGTCAAGACTCGGATTATCCTTATGGTTATAGCACTAGTCAATACGGTTAGGACGCAGCTTTTAGAGCGGAATCCATGGCATCATCGAGAGAATCAAACTGCTCACGTGCAATGGCGAATGCGGGCTTTCAACCACGACCAACATTTCTCTATCTTGTTGAGGTCTGGCGAATAAGGCCGAAGATAGAGTAAACGGCATTGAGCTGCCTCCACCAGTTCAGCCTGCCGCCTCC
>NZ_PKGG01000618.1:0-347 GCF_046480465.1 Arthrospira sp. PCC 8006 | reverse complement strand
CAGCTTCCGCCGGCCGAAAAGGACGCCGCCATGGCGCGCTTCGTGGCCGGTGAGACGCGGGTGCTGGTGGCGACCACGGTGATCGAGGTTGGGGTCAATGTGCCCGCGGCAACGATCATGGTGATCGAGCGCGCCGAGAGCTTCGGTCTGGCGCAGCTTCATCAGTTGCGCGGCCGGGTTGGGCGCGGCACCGGGGCCTCGACCTGTCTGTTGCTCTATGAGCCGCCGCTGGGCGAAACGGCGGCCCGGCGCCTGAAACTGATGCGCGATACCGATGACGGTTTTCGCATCAGCGAGGAGGATCTGGCGATGCGCGGCGCGGGCGATGTGCTGGGCACCGCGCAATC